>CAYOGU010000222.1:0-6361 GCA_964403345.1 uncultured Syntrophus sp.
GACCAAGCGCCGCATCTCCTTCCAGTTTGCGGCGAAGCGTCCCAGATCCACCTCCACCCAGCTTCGATACTTCAGATCTTCCTTCATGGCCATCAACCCATCCCCGTTCCGGCCCTCCCCTCGAAGGGGAGGGGGATCATTTCCTGGTCATCGTGCAGACGCCGTCCCACTCCCCTTCGGGAGGCGGACAGGCCTTGAATGCTTCACAGCGTTCGATGTAAAGTCGGGCGGGGCCGTCGTCGGGTTTGATCTCGAGGACCTCATTGAAGTCCCGGATCGCCTCGTCCCACTGGCACGCCCGGTAGCGGGCGAGGCCTCTCTCGAAGGGAACGGCGAAGGCCTGCCAGCGGGCCGCGTCGCCCTTCTCGCCCAGGAGCTCGAAGATCCGGACCGGGCGTTCCTTCCCCTTGACCCGGACGGCGTCGATCTCCCGGCAGAAGAGCTCGTCCCGGACCCTCTCGTGGGTGGATTCGCTGATCAGGATCATCGTTCCGTACTCCTTGTTGGCTCCCTCCAGGCGGGAGGCCAAATTCACGCTGTCCCCCATGACCGTGTAGTCGAAACGCATCTGGGAGCCCATGTTTCCCACCACCATGTCGCCGGTGTTGATGCCGACGCCGATGGCGACCTCCGGCCTCCCCTCGGCCGACCATTTTTTCCGGAGGCGCTCCAGTTCCCCGATCATCCCGATCCCGGTCCGGCAGGCGCGCAGGGCGTGATCGGGCTGGTCGATCGGCGCGCCGAACTCGGCCATGATCGCATCGCCGATGTACTTGTCCAGGAGGCCGTCGTACTTGAAGACGATGTCCGTCATCGCCGTCAGGTATTCGTTGAGCAGATGGACCAGTTCCTCGGGCGAAAGCTTCTCGGAGATCGAGGTGAAGCCCCGGATGTCGGAGAACATCACCGAGAGGTTCCTCCTGTCGCCGCCGAGCTTCAGCTTCGAGGGGTCCTTGAGGATCTCGGCGACGACCGAGGCGTTCAGGTAGTACTGGAAGGCGCCGCGGATCTTCTTCTTCTCCCGCTCCTCGGTCACGTACCGGTAGACGGCGATCCCCAGGTAGATCGCGATCATCGTCAGGAGGGGATAGACCAGGTTCAGCCATAGGCTGTACCGGATGAAGATCGCCGTGTTCCCCGCGACAAAGGCGCCCATGAGGGCAAGAAAAAGCACGATCCCGCCCAGGGCCTTCATCCGGGGAATGGCGATCCCCATCACCAGGCCCATGACGACGATGGCGCCGACGTCCAGAAGGCGGGTCCAGCCGGAGTGGATGAGAAAGTGTCGGTGAAGGATGTTGTCGATCACGTTGGCGTGGATTTCCACGCCCGGGTAGACGGAGCCGTGGGGGGTGACCCGCATGTCGTAGATGCCCGTGGCCGTGGCGCCCACCAGGACGATCTTCCCGCGGAAGGTCTCGGGCTTCACGCGGCCGGCCAGGACATCGCAGACGGAGTGGTGCGGGAATGTGTTTCCCGGGCCGAGATAGTTGACCAGGAGCCTCCCGCTCTCATCGGTGGGGATCTCCTCTCTGCCGAGGCGGATGCCCTCGACGCCGTAGTCGGCGACGTTCAGGATGAGGTCCGGCCGGTCCAGGTACTGGTGGATCAGGGAGAGGGCCAGGGAGGTGTAAAGCTGGCCCTGATGGCGGATCACGAGCGGCGACCAGCGGATGACCCCGTCGCTGTCCGGCAGGGAGTTGAAAAAGCCACTGTTGCGGGCCGCTCCGGAGAGCGCCGGGATGTTCGGCTGGGCTGCGTAGGCGCGGAGCAGGGGCGCCTCGCCGGCCCCCGCCTCGGCCCGGACCGTGGGGAAGCGGGAACTGGCGATGGACTCCTGCCCGGCGGCGATCTGCTCCCGGGTCAGGTGGCCAACCTCTTGGCCGGTGATGTGGAAGAAATAGCCGAGGGTGACGTTCCCCGCCCTTTCGATGGTCCGGGCGAGGGCGGCGTCGCTGTCGCCCTCTGGTTCGGCGAAGACGATATCGAAGCCCACCGCCTTGGCTCCGTATCCTTTCAGGACATCCACGAGGCGGGCGATGGTCGTCCGCGGCCAGGGCCACCGGCCGAGTTCGCCAAGGCTCTTCTCGTCGATGGCTACGATGAGGGTTTCACCGCCCGCAGGGGAGGTCCCCCGGGAGACCATCCTCAGGTCCAGGGCCTTGAGTTCCATGAAACGCAGGAAAGGGGCGTCGAGGGCAAAGAGCACGAGGGCGATGAAGATGACGAAAATCGTTATCTTCAGGGGGGTTACCGCCAGAATCTTCTTTATGCTCCCATTCAAAAGCCGCCCTCCGCGTAAAATCCGTAAAATCATATCAGAGAAGACCCGAAAGTCAAGGCAGAGTCCCGATTACACTAAAATCTTGACAAGGTGGATGGCTTACGATAGAAAGGCAAAGCCTCACAGGAGGTTCACCGTTGTGACAAAGCCGATGTAGCTCAGACGGTAGAGCAGCTGATTCGTAATCAGCAGGTCAGCAGTTCGATCCTGCTCATCGGCTCCAGAAAAAACAGGGGGTTAGCTAGTTGGAGTGACCCCCTTCTTTTTTTTTCAAGTGACCCAAAAGCGACTCCTTTTCAGAGGATTTGAACGGGGATCATGAAGATCCAAGCGTTGTCCGGCGAATGAGTCTGATCCGTCATCCTGAAGGTTTATCTTTTGCCCCTTTGTATTCATGACCGTTCAAGAACTGCAGCGGGTACGGATCTACCCCTGAGCAGTCGAAAAACTTCCGGTTGCTCGTGTTCTTTACCTACATCCTGCTTGCCGGTGATCATGGCGATATCAATGCAGACTACACTGGTCATCTCAAGTTTGTCCTCGGGGAAGCTCCCGTAACCGCCTTCAGGCTGATACTTCTCCATGAGTGCCTTGAGGGCCACCACCTTCTCTTCCCTTTCTGCCACAAGGTGCGCTCTCCCCCGTATGATCACACTCCTATAGAGATAGTCGGCCCTGCAGGGAATTCCCGTGCTCTTCACATAACCAATCGGCCAGTCCACCTCAAAGCAGACCCGGCTATCCCGTAAGATATGATCAATCTTCTCGCCCTCCGGGGCGGAATGGAAGTAAATCCGGCCTCGGTGATGGACGAAGTTCACTGGTTTTATCATCGGGTAGCCGTCCTGCCCCATAGTGCCGAGCCTGCCTACATGAGCTTCAGCAAGCAGCGTCTCGATGATGGCTTGGTCTTTAATTTCTTTTTTTGCAACTCGCATTTTCTTTCTTCCTGTTTCGCTTGCTTTTAATTGGCCAGGGCTCTTTGTGGCGCACTTCCTGACAGAAAATCTCTTCCAGGTCCTCTCTGCCAATATTCTTGCACCCCGAAGCACGCTGCTTGAAACGTTGCACGGCCAGAGCGACTTCCTCCTCAGTAGGAGTATATCCCATGCCCATGAGGGCATGCTTGACGGCATGACTCCCTGAATGTCTGCCAAGGACAAGGTTGCATTCAGAGGCTCCCACAGACTGAGGGGTCATGATTTCGTAGGTACTCCTTTCTTTAAGCAACCCATCCTGATGGATACCCGATTCATGGACAAAGGCATTGGCCCCAACAATTGACTTGTTCGGTGGGACAGGCATTTTGATTATACGACTCAAAAGCTGTGAGGTGTAGAAAAGTTTTTCAGTCCGAATCCTTGTTTTGAAGCCGTAGAAATTTTCACGCGTTGCCAGGGCCATGACGACTTCCTCCAGGGCTGCATTCCCCGCCCGCTCTCCTATCCCATTCATGGTGCATTTAACTTGCCTTGCGCCATTTTTGACTGCGGCCAAAGTATTTGCTGTGGCTAACCCCAGGTCGTCGTGGCAATGGACGGACAGAATCACCTTGTCGATGCCTTTTGTCTCTGCCAGCAGATACCGAAACAGATCCCCGAGCTCCTCCGGCACCGAATACCCAACAGTATCCGGAACATTGACAATCTTGGCCCCCACTGCAATGGCCGCCTCAAAGAGCTCCTTAAGAAAAGTCCGCTCCGCCCTGCCTGCATCCATAGCTGAGAACTCTAAGTTTTTTGTATAGTGACGGGCATGAACGAGTGAGGCAACGGCCAGCTCAATCACTTCGCTCCGGCTTTTTTTCAACTGATGCCGCAGGTGGATGTCGGAAGCGGCGAGGAACACGTTCAGCCTCGGGCACGCCGCCTCTCGCAGGGCCTCCCAGGCACAATCAATGTCACGGGGATTTGCCCTGGCCAGGGCTGCAACCTGTACCTCCCTGACCCGCTTGGCGATCATCTGGACGGCCCTGAAGTCTTCAGTGGAGCAAATGGGGAAACCTGCCTCGATGACGTCAACTCCCAGCTTTTCTAATTGCACAGCCAGAAGCAGCTTTTCGTCAGGATTCATACTTGCCCCGGGGGATTGCTCTCCGTCCCGGAGTGTCGTATCGTAAACATACACTCTATGGTCATTTGCAACCACGTTCCGGTTCTCCCGTGCCGATCCGATAGCATTTCCAAGCCATGCCGGCCTTGTCTTCCGCCATGCAAGTTATTTTCTTTCTCAACCCTCGCCGCTTCCCTGCTCAGCCGATCAGGTAGGCCTCTGCCGGCTGCCCAGACTCCAGTCCGTCTATGATTGCATCAATGGCTGCCTCATCCTCTACCCCGCCGAACCACCAGTTTTCCGGGTAGATGATGACGACCGGCCCATGATCACAGGCCTTCAGGCATCCGGTACTGGAGACGGCTATCTCCGGAAGGCCGTGATCGGCCAACTCTTGTTCAAGATACTGGAGCAGTCCCATAGAATTCTTTTTGCTGCAGACTCCCTGTGCACTTCCCGTAGCCCGGAAACTCCCACAAACAAAGATATGATGTGCAGGCTTCTTCATGTTTTCCTCCTGGTTGTTCTCCTGTGGTTACCCGTAGGCATTTCTCTTGAAATCCAGGATCTTGTTACGGTGGCGTCAGCCACATCCCTTCCCTGTGCCGCGGCAAGCCTTGCCCATGCCACAGATGCCCGGTCTTCGGAGCAAAATCTTCGGCACCTCATGGCCGGCCAGGATTGCCTCAACCCCTTCGCTTGCCATTCCTTCCATCACCACGACGCGGATATCGGCCTTCTCCAGGGCCTGCTGAGGCGTCGTGCCGGCACCTCCGGCCAGGACCGCGTTGCAATCCTTGAGGAGTTCAGCCATTGCGGCCCAGCGTTCAGGGCCCCCGCCGGAGGGAGGGGCGGGACGCCTATCCACCAGGACCGCTTTCCCATCCTGTAAACCAAAAATCCACAAAGCTGCCGTCTCACCCAAATGCTGATTGACGAAGATCCCCTCGCGACTGGCAACCGCCACATAAGGCCGCTCCACCGAGGCTCGCGGTGAGGCTGTCTCTTTGAAAAGCGCCATGACCTCTTGATCGGTTGCCTGACCGATCAGACCGGCGGCGTCCGCGCGGCAACGCTGACAATGGGCCATCTGTGGCATATAAGGTGCGGCCTTGCTGCGGATCTCCCGCATTTCCAACCCCGAAGGGGGATCTATGTCCGCAAAGGGAGTTCCGGCCACATGGTAAAGAGGAATGCAGTTCATGATGTCAGCCTTAAGCTGTGACACCTTTTCTGCAATTTCGGCCACGTGACTGTCATTGACGCCGGGGATGACAACGGTATTGATTTTAATAACGATGCCCTTCTCTTTGAGTCGACGAATTCCTTCTTGCTGCCGCTCCCAAATGAGCCTGGCGGCCTGGATCCCACGGTACATATGTCTATTCGCCCGGGACCAGGCATAGATGCGGGCCCCGATTTCGGGATTGATGGAGTTGACGGTTATGGTGACATGGCTGAGCTTCAGGTCCGCCAGGGCATCCACATAGGGGGGTAGCTCCAGACCGTTGGTCGCCAAACAGAGGAGCATCTCAGGGTGCCGGGTCCGGACATGTCGCAGGGTCTCCAGGGTTTCCTCGGCATTGGCAAAAGGATCACCCGGTCCGGCAATGCCGACAACGGAAATCTGGATGGCCTTCGCCAATACGGCATCCAGATAGCCAGCCGCCTGTTTGGGTTTGAGAACCGCCCTTGCAACCCCGGGGCGAGCTTCGTTGACGCAGGCGAAATCACGGTTACAGTAGTTACACTGCATGTTGCAATTCGGTGCCACGGGCAGGTGAATCCTGCCGAAGCGCTGTCGTGCGTCTTCGCTGAAGCAGGGATGGCGGTCTATATCCATCATGATTTTCTCCTAGATATAGCTATACCCTACAGACGATGCCTCCTGACTCGCCTCAATAAGGGTATTGACAAGCCGGTCGAAAAACTGTTGCGTTCCCCGGTAGCCCACATGAAGCAGGCGTTGTCCCCCAATCCGGTCATGGATTGGGAAACCCACGCGCACCAAGGGAATCCCCAACT
>CAYOGU010000223.1:0-6327 GCA_964403345.1 uncultured Syntrophus sp.
GATGCGGATGTCCTCCAGCGGCGAATCGACCGCCAGGCGGACGCCCATCCTGGCGCATCTGGCCAGGATGGGCGTCCGCCTGGCGGTCGATTCGCCGCTGGAGGACATCCGCATCGAGCAGGGGGCGATCGCAGGCGTCAAGGCGGGCGGCCGGTGGCTGGAAGGCGACACGCTGCTGGTGGCCGCCGGGACCGTGACCAACCCATCCTTCCTGGAGGGGACGGGGCTCCTGACGGACGGCCGGCTCGTCGTCTCGCCGGCCCTGCAGACGGCGGACCGGCGGATTTTCGCCGCCGGAGACGCCGCCGTGATCGCGACGTCCGGCGGGGACAGGGTCAGCCCGAACACCTGGCCCCAGGCCGTTTCCCAGGGCAGGACCGCGGCGGAGAATCTCTATCGGCAGACGCCGGAGCCCCATCGGGACCTGGCGCGGGTCAACGCGATGGAACTCCACGGCCTGGCCATGGTGATCCTCGGCCCGCCCGCCGAAGGAGCCCGGGTGATCGCGTACGCAGAGCCGGACCGGCCGGTGCGGCGCGAACTCTTCCTCGCCGGAGGCAGACCGGTGGGCGGGGCGCTCATCGGCGACATCTCGGCCGCCGGAACGCTCCGCGCCCTGATCGCCGGGGGGCGGGAGATCACAGAGGCCGAGGCGGGGCTTCTTCGTCCCCGATCGGGGAATACGATCCGTTTTTCAGAAACCACGGGCCACAGACAGGCCCTGATCCTGCAATCGCGAGGTTGAGTCTATGATCATCCATAAGGAAATCTGCGTGGGCTGCGGCAAATGCCACCCCTACTGCCCCACCGCGGCGATCCGGTACGAGGGGACCAAGAGCGTCATCGACCAGGATGTGTGCTACGAGTGCAGCACCTGCCTGCGGGCCGCCCATTGCCCGGTCGATGCCATCGACGAGTCGCCCAATGTGTACGATTACCCGCGGGCGTTGCGCCGGTACTTCAGCGATCCGAGCGCGACGCATGCGGCCACCGGGATCCAGGGACGGGGCACGGAAGAGTCCAAGACCAATGACGTGACGCTGCGGGTCGGCCCCGGCGAGGTCGGTGTCGCCATCGAGATCGGCCGTCCCACGCTCGGCATGTCGATCCGGGACATCCAGAAGATTACCCGGGCGATCGCCCGGGCCGGCGTCCACAAGATAGAGCCGCACAACCCGATCCATTCCATGATCGCCGACGAGAATACAGGGAATCTCAAGGAGGAGATGCTCGGGGAGCGGGTCCTTTCGGCGATCATCGAGATCAACGTGAAACGCGACGAGCTCCGCGGGATCCTCCGGACCCTCAGAGAGGTCGCCGGGGAGGTGGACAGCGTCTTCTGCATCGACGCCTGCACCATCGTCGAGCCGGGCCTCAAGATCCCGGAGGATGTCCTGGAGAGCATCCGGGCGGAAGGCTTCACCTGGCGGCCGAACGCCAAGGTCAACATGGGCTTGGGACGGGCCTGGGAATAGAGGTGACATCATGACGCACAGTTTGCACCGCGAAGGTTCTCTGGAATCGCTGGAAAGGGAGTATGTCCTGTTCATCTATCCGGCGAGAGGATTCAATTACAGGGGAAGCGCCCCCAAGGTCCGCCACCTGGTGGAGCTCCTCTACCAGGCGGGTCCGGTCAACATGATCCCCACATCGCTGCGCCGCAACATGTACAGCGGCGTGACGAACGAGGAGATCCTCGACAGCATCACCGTCGAGGGGACGCGCGTCTACTCGGTCTTCAACGACCGTGAGAAGCTCAAGAAGGCCCTGAGCCTGATCAAGAAGGCCGACGAGGGGATTTCCATCATGGTCAGCGGTTTGATCGACCGTGTCCGGGACATCAGCGCGGAGCTCGGCATCACCCCCCACATGGTGAACCTCTCGCTCGGAATCCATGGCCGGACGGACCGCCTGCCGCCGGCCGACATCCGGGAGTTCACGACGATGTGCGGCCACGGCGTCGTCTCTCCACACCTGGTCAAGGACATGATCCGCCGGGTCAAGACAGGCAAGATCAGCGAGTGGGACGGCAGCGTCCTTCTGGCGGAGCCCTGCACCTGCGGCATCTACAACCCCTGCCGCTCGGCGGAGCTGCTCCGCGAAAAGGCGCCCCTGTACACGGTGGACCGCTGGTAGCGAGGAAGCCATGAAGCTCGGATTCATCGGTTTCGGCGGCGCCGGCTACGGCATCGCCAAGGGACTCAGGGGAGCCGGCCTGGCGGAGATTTTCTTCTACGACCGGATGCAGGGGACGCCCCCCTTTGCGGAGGTGATCGCCCGGCACGCGGAGGAGATCGGCGCGGTCCGCACGGCCGATGCGGCCGACCTCCTGGCCCGCGTCGATCTGGTCGTTTCCTGCGTGACGGGGGCGATGGCGGTCGACGTCGCCCGCGAGGCGGCCGCCCATCTCAAGCCCGGCCATCTCTGGGCCGACGTGAATACGGCCTCGCCCAGGGTCAAACAGGACGTCGCCGCGATCGTGGAACGGACCGGCGCGGCGTTCTGCGATGCGGCGATGATGGGTCCGATCCCGACCTATCTCCACCGCGTGCCGATCCTGGCCTCCGGCGGCGGGGCCGCCCGCTTCGGGACCCTGATGGCGCCCTGGGGAATGAACATCCGGAACGTCGGGGAAAAACCCGGACAGGCCTCGGCCATCAAGATGTTCCGAAGCATCTTCATGAAGGGGCTTCTGTCCCTCTTGCTGGAGATGCTCACGGCGACCCACCGCTACGGCGTCGACGAAACGGTCCTGGCCTCCATCGCCGAGACGATGGACGGCCCCTCCTTTCTGGAGACGGCGAGGCTCCAGATGACCAAGGGATCGGTCAACGCCGAGAGGATGGCCCACGAGATGGAGGACGTGATCGCCACGCTCGACGAGCTCGGCGTCCCCGCCGGGATGTCCAGGGCCGCCCGGGATAAGCTCCTGTGGTGCGCCGGCTTCGGCCTCCGGGAACGATTCGGCGGCGAGCTGCCCGCCACCCTCGAGGAGGTCCTGAGGGCGATGGAGGCCGGCGGGAACGGGCGTTCCCCCGGCGATGGGAAGGGATGATCCCGCGACGCAGCCGCCGCAGAACCGCCCTTGATCGGAGATGATGACGCCGTGTCGCCCTGACAGCGGGACGACGCGGACTTTGACATGAACCTGGAGGTTAAGAACGATGAAACTGTGTTTCAACGCCGGGCCGCAGCCCCTGGAGGAGTACTTCCCGTTTGCCAAGGAAAACGGTTTTCCCTGGATCGAACTGAGCTGCAACAATCCGAACAACTTTCTGGACAAGTGGACCCCGGCGCGGATCAGCGGGATCAAAAAGCTCCGTGACCAGGCCGGAGTCCGGTACGGTCTCCATTCGGCTTCCTTCGTCAACGCCGCCGAGATCGAGCCGACGGTCCGCAAGGCGGTCCAGCAGCACCTGATCGATTACGTGGAGCTGGCCCATCAGCTGGAGGCGGAGTACGTGGTCCTGCATTTCGGCTACCACTTCAGCCTCTTCATGGACCACGTCTTCGAGTGCCTGATCCAGACCTATCGCCCGGTCGTGGAACTCGCCGAGAAGTACCGGCTCCCCATCGGGATCGAGAACATGAACAAGATCCACGAGGAGGCGGAGATCGCCTACCTGGGGGTGACCGTGGACGAGCTGGCGCGGGTCTTCAACGCGATCCCCTCGAAGTACTTCGGCCTCACGCTGGACATCGCCCATGCGAGCCTCCTGCCGGGCGGCCCCGAGTCCTTCATGGACGCCTTCCCCGACCGGATCGTCAGCACCCACGTCAGCGACAACGACCTGGTCCTGGACCGTCACGTCCCGGTGGGCAACGGAAAGATCGACTTCAAGCGGGTCTTCGCCAACCTCATGAAGATCGGCTTCAAAGGGACACTCAACATCGAGTTGCCCCGGTCCAACGAGGACCGGGCGCTCAGCAAGCGGCGGCTTGAGCCGATCCTCGCTGAACTGGGAATCCTCCAGTCGGCTCTCACCCCCTAGGGGATCGCCTCACGCCGTGACCGGCCCGGATCGGACGGGCCGGTCACGGCAGCCTGCCCGATCCCCATCCCGGCACACCCGGAACGGGGCGGGAAAAGGCGCGCCCAGAACGGATATTCGACCGCCATGCCCATCGACGCCACCCTGATCGCCGTCCTGGTGATCCTCTTCTTTTCGACGCTGATCCGGGCCGTCTTCGGCTTCGGGAACGCCCTGTTCGCCATGCCGCTCCTGGCGATGACCTCGATCGGCCTGAAGGTCGCCGCCCCGCTCATGGCCCTGATGGCGGTGGTCCTGTCCTTCTCGATCCTCGTCAGGGAATGGCGGAGCGTGGATTTCAGCAGCACCTGGCGGCTCCTGGTCGGAACCCTCCCGGGGGTCCCCCTGGGTCTGGCCCTGCTCAGGAGCCCCCACGAGAACGCCGGCAAGCTCGTCCTGGCCGCACTGATCATCGGGTTTGCCGTCTACTCGCTCCTCAGCCCCAGGCTCGCCACCCTCCACAAGGAATGGACGGCCTACCCCTTCGGCTTCATCGCGGGGATCCTCGGAAGCGCCTACAACTCCAACGGTCCTCCCGTCGTGATCTACGGGACCTTCCGCCGGTGGCCCCCGGAGCGTTTAAGGGCGACCCTCCAGAGCTACTTTCTCCCCTCCGGCATCATCATCGCGGCCGGCCACGGCCTGGGGGGCCTCTGGACGCCGACGCTCGGCTGGTATTTCCTTGCCTGCCTGCCGGTCCTGGCCCTGTCCATGCGGCTGGGGGCTTTCCTGAGCCGGGCGATCCCCCGGGGCCGATTCGACCGGGCCGTCCACATCCTCCTGCTTCTCATCGGCCTTTTGCTCCTGGTCCGCACGGTCTTCGCCTGAGGCGCGTTCTCCCGGTCCCCGGCCGTCTCCGGCTGAAAAGGCGGAAGCCCGATCCCTTCGGCCGGCCGTCATGGGGACGATGCCCCGGCATCGCCCCCTGCCGGGACAAAGGTGCCGTCCCCGGGTTCCCGCTCTTCTTCCCAGGCTTCCTTCGCCGGATCGACGCCCGTCGGCCCGCCGGCGTCGCCGGCCTTGGACTGCATCACCTCCTCGTAGTCGGGGACGACGATCCCCCGGCGGACCATGATCCGGAAGATCGCCTCCGCCCGGCGCTCCACATAGGGGCCTGCGGCCGTGGGATGATAGCGCAGGGGGCTGGGCAGGACCACGGCGAGCCTCGCTGCCTCATGGGCGGTCAGGTCGGCGGCGGGCTTGGCGAAGTAGTGGCGGGAAGCCGCCTCGATCCCGAATATCCCGTCCCCCCACTCGGCCACGTTCAGGTAGAGCTCCACGATCCGCCGCTTGGAGAGGTTCCTCTCCAGGCGCCAGGTGAGAATCGCCTCCCTGAGCTTCCGGATGGGATTCCTCGATGGGCTCAGATAGAGGTTCTTGACCAGCTGCTGGCTGATCGTGCTTCCCCCCGCCTTGAGCCGTCCCCTCCGGATGTCCTTCTCCAGGGCCTTCTGGATCGCCTCGAAATCGAATCCCTCATGGGACCAGAACTTGTCGTCCTCGGCGATGATCACCGCCTTGACGGCATAGGGGGAGATCTTCGAGAGGGGAACCCATTCCTGGCGGATCTTCTTGTGCAGGCCCGCCTTCCGCCACTGCCGCTCGCGGTATTCCATGAAGGCGCTCCCGGCGGGCCGCTCCTTCTCCAGGGCGGAGACGTCCGGGTAGACAAGGCATCCGGCAACGATCAGGATGAACGCCGCTGCCGTCAGAACGACGGCGCCCACCAGAATTCTCTTTCCCATGCGATCCGTTTCCTTCCCCAAGAGGCTTCCAGTCTTCTTCATACCCCATTTTTGGACCCTTGAAAAGGGTCTTCGGACCATCTATCCATTGAAAATGACGGGGGATAACAACCTTTTTTGAAATTTGCGTTTGACAGGGCCGCAGAATTCCCGTATAAAAGCCGGGATCTTCGTGTGCAGTTTGTCGTCCACTTGGCAAAATCTGTGCACCGTAGCAGGAGTGGGGAAGCCCCCGATTGAATTCATAAGGAGGGTCTTCATGATGAGACGGCGGATTTTCCTGTGGATGGGACTGGGCGTGCTTTTTGTATCCCTGGGTCCTTCCTCTGAAGCCCTGGCCCGTCAGACCTACCAGGTCAAGCCCGGGGACACGCTCGCGGGCATCTGCGAGAAGCTGGACATCCCCCAGGAAACCCTGAAGGCGGCCAACCACCTCCGGGGCAACAAACTCAAGACCTACCAAACCCTGACCATTCCCGAAGCCAAAGACAAGAAGACCGCGAAGACGTCCCGTCCCCCCGCTTCAGGACAGGACACCTACCTCGTGAAGA
>CAYOGU010000224.1:0-6283 GCA_964403345.1 uncultured Syntrophus sp.
CTTCGTGAAGAGCATCCTGGGGCCCATGCCGTGGACGCTCATCATGCCCACCGGCGGCGTCGAGACGACCCGCGAGTCGATCGAGGCCTGGTTCAAGGCGGGGGTGGCCTGCGTGGGGATCGGGTCGAACCTGATCTCGAAGGATCTGATCGCCGCCGGGAATTTCGAGGCGATCGCCAGGAAAACGGCCGACGTCCTGGCTTGGATCAGCGAGGTCCGTGGCCGCTCGGTTTTCACGGGGATCGAGCATGTCGGGCTGTATCCCGATTTGAAAGTCAGCGGCAAGGCCATCACCCAGTGGTACGTCGACACCTTCGGCTTCAAGGATAAGGAGGGGACATCTTCGTTCTTCCTCTCTTCGTCGGGACCGGGCCGGATCGAGGTCGTCAAGGACCCGGAGGCCGACAAGCCCCATATCGCCGTTCGCGTCACCAATTTCGAACTGGCCTGCAGCATCCTCAAGGACAAGGGCATCGAACTGGAGGAGCCGAAGATCAAGAGCGACGCCAAGGCGGTCTTTCTCAAGGGCGCGGACCCGGCGGGGAACAGGGTCCACATCCTGTGGAACAAGGACTGAGGTGCGCGAAGGTTGAATCAGGAGGAACTATGTCTGAACAGATCGTGCGTTTCGATGCCGGGCGGTTGAGGGGTTTTGTCCAGCAGGCGTTATCGGCGGCAGGACTCTGTGAGGAGCACGCCCGGATCGTCTCGGAGTCGCTTATCGCGGCGGAGCTCTTCGGATTCCATTCCCATGGGGTCATCCGGGTTCCCCACTATATCAAACGTCTCAAGATCGGCTCGCTCAACGGTCACCCCGATATCCGGGTGGTGCAGAGGAGAGGGAACACGGCCATCGTCGACGGGGACCATGGCATGGGCCATCCCATCGCCCTGGCGGCCATGGAGGAGGCGATCAAACTCGCGGAAAACGGGGTCGGCTTCGTGGGGGTGAAGAAGAGCAGCCATTTCGGCATCGCCGGTTATATTGCCCTCCAGGCGGTCAAGCGGGATATGATCGGGATCGTCTTCAGCCATACCGATGCCTCGGTGATCCCCTTCGGGGGAAAGAGACCCGCGGTGGGGACGAACCCCATGGCCGTGGCGGTTCCCACGGACCGGGAATACCCGGTTCTGCTCGATATGGCCACCAGCGCCGCCTCTCTGGGGAAGATCCTCGTGGCCAAGAGCAAGGGGGAGTCCATCCCCCCGGACTGGGGAGTAGACGAGGCGGGGGAACCGACGACCGATCCGGCCAAGGTGAAGTACATGGTACCTATGGCCGGACCCAAGGGCTATGCCCTGGCCCTCATCTTCGATATTCTTTCCGGACCGCTCACGGGGGCGCTCTTCGGCAAGAAACTGCCCCTGATGTACGGCGATTATGACAAGCACCGCGACCTGGGCCACTTCATTGGCGCCATCAAGATCGAGAACTTCGTCCCCGTCGCCGAATTCAAGCGAGACGTGGGGATCATGATCGACGACATCCATGCGACTCCTCCGGCGAAGGGCTTTGATCGCGTCTTGATCCCCGGGGAAAAGGAATACCTGACGCGCCTGAAATACGAGAAGGAGGGCATTCCGGTTCCTTCCGAAACGGCCAGAGCCCTCGATGGTGCCGCAAAGGAGCTGGATATTCCGTTTCCATTCCCCGTTGAGTAAATATCTTCAGGAAAGGACGGCCAATTCATGATGCAGAAGTCTCCCCACACCAAACCGACCAATCTTGTCCAGACCATCGAGCGGGTCTCGATGATTCTCGAGATGGTCGGGCAAAACCCGCAGGGGATGAGCATCCGGGATCTCTCCACCGGACTTAATCTTCCCAAGGGCACGATTCACCGGATTCTCTCCTCCCTCTCCTACTTCGGATACATCCGCCAGGATCCCGAGACCAAGATCTATTTTCTGGGTCTGAAGCTGATGGAACTGAGTGCCCAGTTGAGCGGCCAGCTCGACTTCCGCAAGGTGGCCGAACCGGTCCTCAAGGAACTGGCGGAGAAGACCAAGCAAACAGCCCATATGGTCATTATGGACCGCAACGAGGTCGTTTACGTCGAGAAGATCGAGACGCAACAGCCGGCAGGCGGCCTGAAGATGGCCTCGCGGGTGGGATCGCGCAACCCCGTCCACAGCAGTGCGGTAGGGAAGGTCCTCCTCTCCTATTATTCCGATGAGGCCCTGGAGGACTTCCTCAGGGAGAAGGGGTTGCCCAGGCGGACGGCCAACACCATCACCGACCCGGACGCCTTCAGGGGCCATCTGCGGATCGTCCGAAACCAGGGCTATGCCATGGACGACGAGGAGAACGAGCAGGGGATACGGTGCCTGGGGGCTCCCATCTTCGACGGGAAAGGGAGACCCGTGGCTGCGGTCAGCGTCTCCGGGCCCGCCTTCCAGATGACACGGAAATACGTTCAGGAGGTGATCAAGAGGGAGGTCATGGAGGCGGCGGCCGAGATCTCCCGACGCCTCGGTTTCAAGAAGGAGGATGGTTGAAGACATCTCCGCAGACCCGTCACGGGGAGGTGTTGGAAGGAAACCTTTTAAGGTCAACTACCATTATAGGAGGTCATCATGAAAAGACTGCTGGTCGTGTTGTTGCTGTCGGTTGTGCTGATTCCCTTTGCATCGGGCCATGTCATGGCGATTGAGATGAAGTTGGGCCATTTCGCAGCGGACGCCCATCCGGGAAACCTCGCCTCCAAGATGTTCGCCGAGGCGGTGGAGAAACGGACCAACGGGGAAATCAAAGTCACCATTTACCCCAACAACGCCCTGGGCGCACCACCGGAGGTTCTGGAACAGAACATCCTCGGGGCGGTGGACATGAGCCTGCCCACCCAGGGGCAGCTCGGCAAATACTCCAAGAAGTTCAACTGCGTGATGCTCCCGTTTGTGTTCAATGATTATGCCCAGGCGGACAAGGTTCTGGACGGAAAGTTCCTTCCCTGGGCGGCGCCGGACCTGGACAAGGCGGGGCTGGTCTTTCTGTCCAACTGGGAATGGGGCTTCCGAAACCTGACCAACAGCAAACGCCCGGTGAACAAGCCCGCGGACGTCAAGGGCCTGAAGATTCGCACCCCGCCGGAACTGCCGACACAGGCGGCCATGGAGGCCCTTGGGGCCATCGTGGCCACGATTAACTTCAACGAGTTGCAAATGGCCCTGAAGCAGGGGGTGGTCGACGGCCAGGAAAATCCGATCGCCGTGATCCATTCCAACAAGATCTACGAATCCCAGAAGTACCTGGCCATTACCGGTCACAACTACAACTCGATGGTCCATGTGATCAGCAAAAAGGTCTGGGACAAATTGACCCCGGCGCAGCAGAAAATCGTGAGGGAAGAGAGCAAGAGGGCAGGGGACTGGATGAGGAAGACCTGCCGGGATGCGGAGGCAAAGCAGATCAGCGAGCTGAAGGGGTTCGGGATGGAGGTCACCACGCCGAACAAGGCGGAGTTCAAGAAGCTCATGGGACCGGCCTATGACCGGATGAAGGCCATTGCCGGGGAGGAGAACATCGCCGCCTTCATCAAGATGGTGGATGCGGCAAAGTAGCTTCCTGCACCGGTTGTGAAAGAAAGGGCCATGGAGATCGGGGACGATTCTCCCGGTTTCCATGGCCCCGCGGATGGCTATTTGCGGTCTGCGGCTGAATCGTTGAGGTATCCGTTATTATGCTGACGCTGATGATTTTTTCGCTGTTGCTGGTCCTGATCGTCCTGAATATCCCCATTGCCGTGGCCATGGCCCTGACGGCCGTCGTCTTCTTCGTCGGTCTGGGCAATGCTTCCCTGCTGACCATGCTGCCGCAGCGGATGTACGCCTCAACGACGGGCTTCACGCTCCTGGCGATCCCCTTTTTCATCCTGGCC
Organism: uncultured Syntrophus sp.; assembly: GCA_964403345.1. Lineage (GTDB taxonomy): Bacteria > Desulfobacterota > Syntrophia > Syntrophales > UBA5619 > JAKAFS01. The sequence continues at coordinate 3,879 of CAYOGU010000224.1, forward strand.
GCCAACCTGATGAACACCGGCGGCGTGACGAGCCGGATCTTCCGGTTCGCCAAGGCGATGGTGGGGCACATCGCCGGCGGCCTTGGACAGGTCTGCGTCATCGCCAATGTCATCTTCTCCGGCATGTCCGGCTCGGCCATTGCAGACGCGGCGGGCCTGGGGCAGGTTCTCCACAAGGCGATGGTGGACAATGGCTTTCAACCCAGGTTCTCCGCGGCGCTCGTGGCCGCGGCGGCCACCATCGGGCCCGTGATCCCGCCCAGCATCCCCTTCGTCCTCTACGGGGCTCTGACGGGGGTCTCCGTGGGCAAGCTCTTCCTGGCCGGTTTCATCCCCGGGGCCCTGATGGCCGTGGCGATCATGGCGACCATCGCGTTTAAGGCCAAACCCTACCGCCTGCCGAAAGAGAACCGGGCAAACCTCAGCGAGGTCTTAGCCAGCACGAAGGCGGCGTTTCTTCCGTTGCTCACCCCGGTCATCATCATCGGCGGGATCCTCACCGGCATCTTCACGCCGACGGAGGCGGCGGTCGTCGCCTCGCTCTATGCCCTGTTCCTGGGGTTTTACTACGGGGACCTGAAACTCAGGGACCTCCCCGGAATCTTCTGGGTCTCCATCCGCCAGACCGTGAGTCTCCTTTTCATCATTGCCGCGGCCGGCTTCTTCGGCTGGCTCACGATCCACCAGAAGATCCCCGACCAGATCATCCATTCCCTGACGAGCATGAGCGCGACAACCGGGAGCATCACGGCCATGGTCGTCATCATCGTCCTCATCCTCGGTTGTTTCCTGGAGGGAAACGCGATCTTTATCATCACGATCCCCATCTTCGTGCCGATCGCCCAGCAGTTCGGGATCGACCTCATCAACTTAGGCGTCGTGATGACGCTCCTGATCATGGTGGGGAATCTGACGCCCCCGGTGGGGATGTGCCTGTTCGCCGTCTCCAGTTTCAGCAACGTCGGCATCGGAACTCTCTCCCGGGAGGTTTGGTCCTTCCTGCTGGGAATCTTCATCGTGACGGTCGTGATCGCCTATGTCCCGCATATCTCGACGTTTCTCCCCAATCTGCTCATGGGACGCTAGGAGGTGCGCCATGCATAGAATGATGAATGCCTTGAGGGAAATCGACCGGTGGATCCTGGCGGCCTTGAAAGTCATCACGATCGTCGTCTTCATCCTCTTAACAATCCTGATCACGGCCAACGTGGTCGTCCGCTTCTTTCCCGTGGTGTCCCTGCACTGGTTCGACGAGATCATCGAGCTGCTCTACGCCTATCTGGTCTTTTACGGCGCGGCTGCCCTGTGGATCCTCCACGGTCATATCTCGGTGGGGGACTGGATCGAGAAGACGATCCCCGACGGCAATGGGAGACGTCTCTATCGCATGACGATCGAGGTCGTCGTCCTGGCTTTCGCGGTCATCTTCTTCTATTATTCCCTCCGGCTGACGGTCTTGGCCCAGGATGTGACGAACGTGTTCGCGATTCCGAAGAGGGTCCTCTATTCCTGCATGCCCGTTGCGGGCGTTGTCATGGTCGTCTATTCGCTCCGGAACATCGTTCTGGAGATCATCGGCATCCTCAAGCCGCAGGGGCATGAGGCCGGAGTGACGATTCGATGATAACTCCTGATCCGTCAGGGGATCCGAAGAACATGATCAAGGGAAGAACACAAGCCAGAAAGGAGTCACACATGGATATTCGGCATGGCATTCATCCTGAACACGCCAAGACCTTGGATACGGAGGGTCTGCGCAGGGAATTTCTCATCGAGGGACTCTTCGAAAAGGACGTCCTGAAGATGGTCTACAGCCATATCGATCGGATCATCACCGGGGGAGTCTGCCCGGTTGATCAGCGATTGGAGTTGACTGTGACCAAGGAACTGGGCGTGGATTATTTTTTCCAGAGACGGGAGATGGGGATCATCAACATCGGAGCGGCGGGGAGCGTCTGGGTAGACGGGAAGGAATACCCCCTGGGCAATAAGGAGTGTCTCTATGTCGGGATGGGACCCCAGAAAGTGGCCTTTACCAGCGCCGAGAAGAATCGTCCGGCCAAGTTCTATTTCAACAGCACCCCCGCCCATACCGCCTATCCGGTCGTTAAAGTTACCATGAACGACGCCCAGCACCTTCATCTCGGCACCCAGGAAAAGGTCAATGTCCGGGACGTCTACCAGTTCATCCATCCCAAGGTTCTCAAGAGCTGCCAGCTCGTGATGGGCATGACGGCCCTCGCCCCTGGGAACAGCTGGAATTCGATGCCTTGCCACACCCACGACCGGCGCATGGAGGTCTACTTCTATTTCGATCTGCCGGCCGATTCGCTCGTCTTTCATTTCATGGGCGAAACCGGCGAGACGCGCCACGTCGTCGTCCGCAACGAACAGGCAGTCATCTC
>CAYOGU010000225.1:0-6258 GCA_964403345.1 uncultured Syntrophus sp.
AACCCACGACGTCCAGCTTGGGAAGCTGACATTCTACCACTGAATTACGCCCGCCCAGAAGAAACGACCACAGCGCCTCCGGTTCGCGGAAACGGACGATCATCTTAATCAACGGGGTTATTTTGTCAAGGTTTTTTTGAATCGCGCCGCAGGAGGACCGACCGGCCATGGCCGCCCAGCCCCTCCAACTCGGCGAAGCGGCCGGTCTGTGCCCCGTAGCGCCCGAGCGCATCCCGGGTAAAGGCCAGGACGCTCGTCCGCTTGATGAAATCGTAGACACCCAGAGGGGATGCGAAACGAGCCGTCCCCCCCGTGGGCAGGACATGGTTGGGCCCGGCCATGTAGTCCCCGAGGGCCTCGGGGGTGAACATGCCCATGAAGATCGCCCCGGCGTTCCGGATCCCCGGGAGGAGCCCCTGGGGATCTTCCACCATCAACTCCAGATGTTCCGGTGCGAACCGGTTGGCCAAGGCCACCGCCTCGTCCAGATCGCGGGTCACCACCGCGGCCCCGTAGGCCTCGATCGACCGGGCGGCAATGTCCCCACGCGGGAGGGCCGCCAGCTGGCGGTCGACCTCATCGGCCACGGCACGGGCATAGGCCCCGTCCGGGGTCATGAGGACCGCCCCAGCCAGCTCGTCGTGCTCGGCCTGGGCCAAAAGGTCCGCAGCGGCAAAGGCCGCCGCTCCCGTCCCGTCGGCGATCACGACGACCTCGCTGGGGCCGGCGATCATGTCGATCGCCACCTGGCCGAAGACCATCTTCTTGGCCGTGGCCACGTAGGCGTTCCCTGGCCCCACGATCTTGTCGACGCGGGGAATCGAAAGGGTCCCGAAGGCCAGGGCGGCGATCGCCTGGGCCCCGCCGATCTTGAAGATCCTGGTGACCCCCGCCAGGTCCGCGGCCACGGCGATCAGGGGATTGAGCTGTCCGTCCCGGGACGGGGAGACCAGGACGATCTCGCCGACGCCCGCGATCCGCGCCGGGATCGCGGTCATCAGGACCGTGGAGGGGTAGGAGGCCGATCCCCCCGGCGCATAGATCCCGACCCTCTCGAGGGGGAGGATGCGCTGGCCGAGCTCCACCCCCTTTTCGTCCGAAACCGACCACCCCTCCTGGCGCTGACGCACGTGAAACCGCTCGATCCGCTCCGCGGCCAGACGGAGAATCGCCATATCCTCCGGGGCGACCTGTCCAGCGGCTTCCCGGCGTTCCCGGGGTGAGGCCTCCACCGTGACGGCCGTCACGGGATGGCCGTCCCAGCGGAAGGTATACTCGAAGAGGGCCGCGTCCCCGCGGCGGGCCACGTCATCCACGATCCGCCCGACGACAGACCAGAGCTCGGGATCGAAGGTGCGGCCCCGCTCCCGGATCCGCTGAAAAAACGCCTCGAAATCCCCGTCGCTGGTCCTGATGATCCTCATGCCTCACCTCTCAATCCTATCCCGGAACCCTCCGGATGTCCGCCCCTAGGGCGGAGAGTTTTTTTTCGATCTCCTGATAGCCGCGGTCGATGTGGTAAACGCGCGAAAGGACCGTCGTCCCTTCCGCCGCAAGGCCCGCCAGGATCAGGGAGGCCGAGGCCCTCAGGTCCGTGGCCATGACCGGAGCCCCCCGGAGCTTCGGAACCCCCCGGACGATGGCGCTCGTCCCCTGAATCGTAATGTCCGCCCCCATCCGGACCATCTCGGAGACGTGCATGAACCGGTTCTCGAAGACCGTTTCCGTGATGACCGAGAGGCCGTTGGCCAGGGCCATCAGGGCCATGATCTGGGCCTGCAGGTCCGTGGCGAACCCCGGATAGGGCAGGGTCTTCACATCGACGCTCCGCAGGGGCTTCGAGCTCCTGGCCCGGATGGTCTTCCCTTCCGCGTCGATCCTCATGCCCGCGTCACGCAGCTTGGCGATCGGGACATCGAGGTGGAGGGGGTCACAACCGACGACCCGGACGTCGCCGCCGGTCATGCCGGCGGCGATCAGAAAGGTGCCGGCCTCGATACGGTCGGGGATCACCGCCGCCTCCGCGGGATGCAGGCGCTCCACCCCCTCGATGGTGATCACGTCGCTCCCCGCCCCATGGATCCTGGCGCCCATGCCGATGAGGACCTCGGCGAGGTTGACGATCTCCGGCTCCCGTGCCGCGTTCTTCAGGGTGGTCGTCCCCTCAGCCAGGGTCGCGGCCATCATGATGTTCTCAGTCCCCGTGACCGTGGAGAGGTCGAAATAGATTTCCGCCCCCTTGAGCCGCGAGGCCTTCGCCTCCACATAGCCCTCCTTCAGCGTGACCTCCGCGCCCATCTCCTGGAGGGCCTTGATGTGGAGGTTCACGGGTCTGGCCCCGATAGCGCAACCGCCCGGCAGGGAGACGCGGGCCTCCCCCATCCTGGCCACGAGCGGTCCCAGGACCAGGATCGAGGCCCGCATCGTCCGAACCAGGTCGTAAGAAGCCTCACAGTGGGTGATCCCGGAGGCGTCGATCCGGAGCGTCTCTTCCCCCTCCATCCGGACGCCGAGACTCCTGAGGAGATTCTTGATCGTCTTGATGTCCAGAAGATCCGGAATATTGTGAAAGGTGCTGCACCCCTCGACCAGAAGCGCCGAGGTCAGGACCGGGAGTGCCGCATTCTTGGCGCCGCTGATCCGGACCTCCCCCTCGAGCCTTTTGCCCCCGTTGATCACCATCTTGTCCATCGCAACACCCTCTTCCTTAATCAGCCCGAAGGAAACCGTCCTCCATCCCTTCCGGACATAGGTATCATATTAAATCAACTTTGGGAAACGGGAAGAAGGGAACGGCTCTTCCCGTTCACGGCTTCCTGCGGGCCATGGCAACGCGGTCCATCCCGCCATAGTCCCTCCGGAAGCGGATCTCGTCATAGTCCCCCGCCTCCCCGAAGAGGGCCTCGACGAGCCCCCTCTGACCCTCGCCGATTTCCAGGAAGATCCTCCCTCCCCCTATCAGGCGCCGGATTCCCTCCTGGATGATCCGGCGGTGGAAGGCCGCACCGTCCGGGCCGGCGACAAGGGCCGTCCGAGGCTCGAACGCCCGAATCCCCGCCGGCAGTTCCGGATAGACATCGTCCGGGATATAGGGCGGGTTCGAAACGATCACATCGAAGTCCCCCGGGAAAGAAGCAAACAGGTCCCCCCGGGCGAATTCCATCCGTCCGGCCACGCCGTGCCGGATGGCGTTCCGGCGCGCCACTTCGAGGGCCCCGCCCGAGATATCCGTGGCGGCCACCCGGGCGGCCGGGAGTTCTCGGGCCAGGACCACGCCGATCGCACCGCTTCCCGTGCCGATATCGATGATCCGAAGCTCGGCCGTCTTGTCGCCGCAGGCGCCCAGGACCTCCTCGATGAGGCACTCCGTCTCAGGCCTCGGAATGAGGACTTCGGGATCGACCTCAAAGGCCAGGGACCAGAATTCCTTTTCCCCCAGGATGTAGGCGACCGGTTCACCAGAACAGCGCCGGCGGACCCATCGGTCGAATCCCGCAACTTCCTCATCGGAGAGCTCTCGTTCGGGGTGGACGAGGAGTTGCAGTCGGACGGTCTTGAGGAATCGCGCGAGAAGGACCTCGGCGTCGAGACGTGCGGAAGGACTTCCGGAGAGGGTCAGTTCCCGGGCGGTCCGGTGGAGGATGGTCCGGATATCGTTCATCTCAGCAGCTCCCCCTTCACCTCCCCGGGGCGGTGGGCCTCCGGTTAGGGCGTCCGGGACCGTCCTGGCCGCCTCAGGCCGATTGTTTGAGCGCCTCAGTCTGGTAGTGGGTCGCCAGGGCATCCAGCATGAATCCGATCTCACCGCTGAGGAAACTTTCCAGGCTGTAGGAGGTCAGTCCGATCCGGTGGTCGGTCACCCGTCCCTGGGGGAAGTTGTAGGTCCTGATCCGCTCACTGCGATCGCCGCTCCCCACCTGGCTCTTGCGGGCCTCGGAGATCTCGGCGTTCTGTTTCCTGACCGCCGCGTCGAGCAACCTTGCCCGGAGGACCTTCATGGCCTTGTTCTTGTTCTTGAGCTGGGACTTCTCATCCTGGCACGTCACGACGAGCCCCGTGGGGAGGTGGGTGATCCGGACGGCGGAGTCGGTCGTGTTGACGCTCTGGCCGCCGTGGCCCGTCGAGCGGTAGACGTCGATCCTGAGATCGTTCGGGTCGATGTTCAGCTCCACCTCTTCCGCCTCGGGCAGGATGGCCACCGTCACAGCAGAGGTGTGGATCCGCCCTTGGGCCTCCGTCACCGGGACCCGCTGGACCCGGTGGGTGCCGCTCTCGTATTTGAGGCGGCTGTATGCGCCGCTGCCAGTGACGAGGGCGATGATCTCCTTGAATCCCCCCACCCCGCCGGCGGGCGTGCTGCTCATCACCTCCACCTTCCAGCCGTTGTCCTCGGCAAAACGGGCGTACATCCGGAAGAGGTCCCCCGCGAAGAGCCCCGCCTCATCCCCTCCGGTGCCAGCCCGGATCTCGAGAAACACGTTCTTCGCATCGTTCGGATCGCGGGGCAGAAGCAGGATCTTGAGGCGTTCCTCCAAGGATTGCAGGGCCTCCTTCAATTGGGGCAGTTCTTCCTTGGCCAGTTCCCGCATCCCTTCGTCGGGGTCCTTGAGCAGGAGCTGATCCTCCTCAATGCGGCGGCTGGTCTTCTCGTACTCTCGGAAGGTCTCGACCAGTTCCCCCAGGTCGGCATGTTCCTTGGCGTATTTCTGATAAACCCCCGGCTTGCCGACGACGGCCGGATCGCTGAGCATCCTCTCGAGGTCCTGGTACCGCGATTCTATTTCCTTTACCCTGGTGAACATGGTCATCAACTCGACAAGCGGATCGGACGGGCCCGATCCCGGCTGAGGGCGCCGGCATTGCCGGCCTGGACAGTGGCGGTCGGTCCGAACTCCATCGTGAGTCGTGGCGGGGAGTTCCTGAAAGGGGACAGCGGCGTCCCGGGGTTCCTGTGTCGCCCCGAAGAAATCCAGGGCGGGAAACCCCGTGCCCGATCCCGCCGCGGCAGGAACCCCTAAGGGGAAACCGGGGGGCGAAATGGGAACTTCTTAGGCCTTTTTCTCCTTGGCGGCGTACTTCTTCTGGAATCTCTCCACGCGACCTGCGGTGTCCATAATCTTCTGCTTGCCCGTCATAAAGGGATGACACTGGGAGCAGATTTCAACCTTAATGTCCTGCTTGGTGGAACGGGTCTTGATAATGTTCCCGCAGACACAGGTGATGGTGGTTTCCTTATATTCCGGATGGATGCCTTCTTTCATGGCTGACCTTTCTCCTAATCGATGGATTGAATGTCCCCGCTGCAGGCCGGATCCCCCCCGCAGACGCCCAGGGAGGATTATAACCATTTGCGGCGTAAATCAAGCAATTTTTCTCCCCGGTCCCGAAGCCGCCCGGGAACCGGATCCGGAGATCGCGCTGCGGCCAGTGGCCTCAGGAATTCATGGAATCCAGGAAGAGCTGGTTGTTCTCGGTCTTGCGGATCTTGTCCATCATGAACTCCATCGCATCGACGGGGTTCATCTCCTGGAGAAGCCTCCGCAGGATCCAGATGCGGTTGAGGTTGTTCTTCGGGATCAGGAGCTCTTCCTTTCTGGTTCCGGAGCGGATCAGGTCGAAGGCCGGAAAGACCCTCCGATCGGCGATCCGGCGGTCCAGGTGAAGCTCCATGTTGCCCGTCCCCTTGAACTCTTCGAAGATCACCTCGTCCATGCGACTGCCCGTGTCGATCAGGGCCGTGGAGATGATCGTCAGGCTCCCGCCGTTTTCGATGTTCCGAGCCGCGCCGAAGAACCGCTTGGGCTTGTGCAGGGCGTTGGAATCGACACCGCCGGACAGGACCTTGCCGGAGGGCGGGACCACCGTGTTATAAGCCCGGGCCAGGCGGGTAATGCTGTCCAGAAGGATGACCACGTCCTTGCGGTGCTCCACGAGCCTTTTGGCCTTCTCGATCACCATCTCGGCGACCTGGACGTGGCGGGTCGCCGGCTCGTCGAAGGTGGAGGAGATCACCTCACCCTTGACGCTGCGCTGCATGTCCGTCACCTCTTCCGGCCGCTCGTCGATTAAGAGAACCATCAGGACGACCTCCTTATGGTTGGCCGTGATGGCGTGGGCGATATCCTGCAGGAGGACCGTCTTGCCGGCCCGGGGCGGGGAGACGATCAGACCGCGCTGCCCTTTGCCGATCGGGGTGAAGAGGTCCATGACGCGTGTGGAGAGGTTTTCGGGGTTGAATTCCAGGTTGAGTTTCTCATC
>CAYOGU010000226.1:0-6248 GCA_964403345.1 uncultured Syntrophus sp.
GGAAGCGCAAGCTCCTCGAAAAGCAGAAGAAGGGGAAAAAGCGGATGAAGATGATCGGAAACGTCTCCATCCCCCAGAGCGCCTTCCTGGCCGTCCTGAAGTCCGATGCGGAATGACCCTCCCGGCCTCTATATCCACATCCCCTTCTGCCTGAGCAAGTGCGGCTACTGCGGGTTCTACTCCGTCACCGACCAATCAAGGCTCCCGGATCTGACGGAGGCCCTCCTCCGGGAGGCGGACTTCCACCAAGGCCGATGGGAGGGATTCGACACGGTCTATATCGGAGGCGGGACCCCTTCCCTGCTCCCTCCCCGCGATCTGGGGAGGCTGCTGGAAGGCATCCGGATCCGCCTTGCGATCCTGCCCGACCCGGAGGTCACCGTCGAGGTCAACCCCGGCGATCTGGACGGGCCTCTCCTGAGGGAGCTCCGCCGGCTGGGCGTGAACCGCCTCAGCATCGGCTGCCAGTCCTTCGACGACGGCACCCTGGCCCTTCTGGGCCGCCGCCACACCGCCCGGGAGGCCCTGGAGGCCGTCCGCATGGCCCGCCAGGCCGGCTTTCCCCGCATCGGCTTCGACCTCATCTACGGAATTCCCGGCCAGTCTCTTTCCGGTTGGCTCTCCGCACTCGAAACGGCGATCGGCCTCGAACCCGACCACCTTTCCTGTTACCAGCTCACCGTCGAGGCGGGAACACCGCTGGAACAGCGGCGCCGGGAGGGAAAACTCGTCTTTCCCCAAGAGGATCTCCAGGCCGATTTCTTCCTGCGAACCTCCGAACGGCTGGAGGATGCGGGCTATCGCCATTACGAAGTCTCCAATTTCTCCCGCGGCCCGGACGCCGAATCCCGCCACAACCGGAAATACTGGGACCACACCCCCTATCTGGGGCTGGGACCCTCCGCCCATTCCTTCGACGGCGCCACCCGCTTCTGGAACGTCCGCTCCGTCGAGGACTACCTCGGCCATATCGGACGGGGCACCTCTCCCGCAGCGGCCTCGGAGCGCCTGACCCCCGCCCAGTCTCGCCTGGAGGCCCTGATGCTCGGCTTCCGGACAAGGCGGGGGATCGACCTGGAGGCTTTCAAGAGCCGCCACGGCGAGGATCTGCTTCTTGATGAAACGGGCAAGACGATTCAAAGGCTTCGGGATGAAGGGCTCGTGGAGGTCCGGGACGGGTTTCTGAGGCCGACCCGCGCCGGAATGGCCGTGGCGGACAGCCTGGCCCTGATCTAAGGACGGACCGGCGACAACGGCCTGGTAATTTTAATGCCTCGAAATTGCGTCCTTGTAAAGTCGAATGCACCTGCGAGTCATTGAAAACGGAACATGGTCCCGCTCAACGATTATTTAGTGAAGTCAGCAAGGATGGCTGATACGTTCTTATAGCGCCTTTGTACCGGTCATGCGCAGGCGTGATAGCGGAAAATCGGTATCACAGCCCACACAAGCCGGGCCGGGAGCATTCTAATCGGGGACAAACGTGGGTCCCTCACCTAATCGCCAACGCGAATTCCAGCAGGCGTGGATGCCGCCATTTAAATAGAATGTATATGGACCACAATCCCGGATAAAGACGGAATGTCCATGGATGTCGTACTCATTGCGAATTCCACAGATGGTTGTATCAAGACTTATCGGACATTCGGCCCCCGTATCAAAGGTGTGTGTTTGACCTGGTTGCATTGTAGCAAAAAGCTTGAGAGAACCCAAGGCTCCGGCATAACACCATAAGTCTATGGGGTCGCGCCAGTCATTTTTGACTGTGATGGTATAAGCAAATGACGTTTGCGATGAACCCGCCATCACCGTGATCGCGGCCACCAACAGAACAAGCACTTTAAAAATACGACGCATTTCTCCTCCTTTAATCATGTTTTGTTGCATATTTGCCCTTGTACCATGGAATGGCACAAAGGGCGAGGATTCCAAACATTGTCATGAGCCGGCGCTGCGACTCCCAGTGGAGAAAATCCGAAAGTATATGCGCCATAACGACTTTAGTAATTTTACTGATATGTCATAATAAGATGCCAGTTTTTTTCCTTTCTATCCTCCTTCCCTTTTTCAGCCTCACACAAGAGCACATATCGTGCCACATTAGATATGTTGTAATATTAAATCGTTAAGAAATAGCCTCTTGCGATTGAATCCGGATAAGCCGACTCTGCGTACATTCTTGCCAACTTTGTTGGCAATGCAAGCCGGATAAGTTGGCGGGCAGTAAATCAGATGCTCGTGATGACACATTCGCTGTCAATAAGCGAATAGGGTCAATGATTAGTGATTGAAAGGTGGAATGAGATCGAAAAAGCGAAAAGCAACAGTTCAGGAAGGAGTCTTGCTGTCACCGATTACACTTTACCTTGTCGTCAAATGTCTTTTTCTCACCGGTCACGACGGGAGGCGGCCCGCGGCCATCTCCTCCAGCAGGCCCCTCCGGACATCCCCGAAATCCCGGTAACCGCGGCAGGGGATCCCCCGCTTCAGGCATTGGTCGTGGAGGATGCCCTTGGCAAAGACCAGATCGGCATCCTGGACAGGGCAGACGTCCGAATGGCCGTCGCCCACATAGACGATCCGGTCGTAGAGGGGCCGGAAACGGCCGAGGAGAAACCGCTTGCAGGTCCCGCACCTCCCGCAGGCCTCGCTCATGCACGGGAATGCGAATTCGACCCGGCCCCCTTCCGAAAAGAGGATGCGGTTGGCGAAGAACGGGATCTCCAGGCCGTGCCGGCCCAGGATCGCCTCGATGTAAAGATCCAGGCCGTCGGAGAGGATCACCAGGTCCATCCCCCTTTCCCGGACGAAACGATAGAAGTCCGGGAAGGCGGGATCGGTCCGCTCCTTCCGGCGGACGAAGTCCAGGACCTCCTCCCGGCTGGCCTTGAACAGGGGGGCGATCCAGCCGTAGGCGATCCGGGAGCCGACCTCCCCTTTGCAGTAGGCCTGATCGACCGCCTTCCACCCCGGGGCGAAACGATCCAGGACCGAGCAGCCCATGTCCACATGGCTGATCGTGCCGTCGAAATCGGACAGGACCAGGATGCGTCCACGGGGGCCTTCCCCGGCACCGTGTTGCAGGCAGTCGAAATTATCCTTATTTATCAAGATGATCGTTCTTGTTCTTGAAGTACTTCATCAATATATTCAGCCCGACCAGGATGAGCAGGAGCGGGAGGAGAAAGCTCGCAATGGCGTAGATCCTGATATCGAGATTCTCCATGATCAGGAAGATAAGGCCGACGCACCCGATGATCCATCCCCCGAGATCCCTGGACCTCTGGATCAGCGCCCCCAGGGCGATGACCATCAGCAGCACGGGCCAGCTCTGGGAGAAGCCCCAGACGTTCATCTTGCTCAGGATGATCAGGATCCCGAGCGCGATCAGGATCATTCCGCCCGTCAGGATTCCCCGCTTCCCCCGCGTTTCCATCGCCATCACCCCTCCCTCCTGCTCCGTAATGCCCCTGCCAATCCTGCGCGCCTCCGTTCCCCTGGACCTGCGTCCGCCTTGCCGGACCCCGCAAGGCGGAGGATCTCCGTCACCCGCCTGAACGTCAGCCCTTTTCCGCCAGCTTCAGAAAGGGCTTGAACAGGTCGATGGGGATGGGGAAGACCGTCGTCGAATTGTTCTCCGAGGCGATCTGGTTGAGGGTCTGCAGGTAACGGAGCTGGAGCGACATGGGCTGCGTTTCCATCAGGGCGGCGGCCTCGATCAGCTTCTGGGCGGCCTGGTACTCCCCTTCGGCGTTGATCACCTTCGCCCGCCGTTCCCGTTCCGCTTCGGCCTGTTTGGCCATGGCCCGCTTCATCTCCTCGGGCAGGTCGATGTGCTTGACCTCCACCAGGGAGACCTTGATCCCCCAGGGGTCGGTGCTCCGGTCCAGGATCTCCTGGAGCTGGAGGTTGATCTTCTCCCGCTCCGAGAGGATTTCGTCCAGCTCCACCTGGCCGCAGACGCTCCGGAGCGTCGTCTGGGCAAGCTGGGACGTGGCGTAGAGGTAGTTCTCCACGTTGATCACCGCGGCGGTGGCGTCGATCACCCGGAAGTAGACCACCGCGTTCACCTTGATCGAGACGTTGTCGCGGGTGATCACGTCCTGGGGCGGGACGTCCATGGTGATCGTCCGCATGTCGATCTTGACCATCTTGTCGACGACCGGGATCAGGATGATGAGCCCGGGGCCTTTCGTGGCGATGACCCTCCCCAGCCGGAAGATCACGCCCCGTTCGTACTCGTTGAGGATCCGGATGGACGCCGCAAGAAACATGACGACCAGGACAATCAGGACAATGAAACTGTACATGGCAGACCTCCTTATTTATTTCGTTTCGTCGGGCTCGACCCGGACCTTCATGTTGTCCACGCTGACCACCCGGACCTTGGTCCCCTTGGCCACGGGGGCATCGCTGAAGGCGCTCCAGTATTCCCCCCGGATCAGGACCTTCCCCTCCAAGGCGATCTCCGTGACCGCCACCCCCTCGTCGCCGACCATTCCCTCTTTCCCTCCCTTGGGCTTCAGAAGCTGGGCCTTGACGGCGACGGCGATGACGGCGGCGAAGAAGAGCGACGTCACCAGCACCGCGGGGATCATGACGCCCCAGGAGACCCTCAGGGCCGGGTCGGGGGTCTGGAAAAGCATCAGGGAACCGATGATCAGCGAGACGATCCCCCCGATGGTCAGGATGCCGTGGCTGATGACCTTGATCTCCGCGATGAACAGGATGATGCTGAAGATGATCAGGGCGATCCCCGCGTAGTTGACCGGCAGGGTCTGCATGGCGAAGAAGGCCAGGATCAGGGAGATGCCCCCGATCACGCCGGGGAGAATCACCCCGGGATGGGCGAATTCGAAGTAGAGGCCGGCCAGCCCGATCAAAAGGAGGATATAGGCGATGTTCGGATCGCTCAGCGTGGCCAGGACCTTCAGGCGGGTTCCCATCTTCTTTTCGTTGAGGGCCGCCCCCTGGGTCCTGAGGGTCCGCTTGCCCGCGGCCAGGACGACCTCCCGGCCGTCGATCTGGGCGAGAAGCTGGTTGAGGTCCGTCGCGACCGCATCGACGACCTTGAGGCGCAGGGCCTCCTCCGCAGGGACCGACTCGCTCTTGCGGACCGCCTTCTCCACCCAATCCTCGTTTCGCGACCGTTTCTTGGCGATGCCGCGGACGTAGGCGACGGCATCGTTCTCCACCTTCTGTCCCATCGTCTTGTCCATGGCCCCGCCGATCCCCAGGCCGACGGGGTGGGCGGCGCCGATGTTCGTGCCCGGGGCCATGGCCGCCACATGGGCGGCGATCGTGATGATCAGTCCCGCCGAGGCCGCCCGCGCCCCGGAAGGGGCCACATAGACGACGACCGGAATGGGGGCGTTGAGGATCCCCTTGGCGATGTCCCGCATGGCCAGGTCGAGGCCGCCCGGCGTATCCAGCCGGATGATCAATCCGTCGGCCGAAGCCGCCGCCGCTTCCGAGATGCTCTGGAGGACGTATTCGGCCACCGGCGGGGTGATCGCGGCGCTGATCGTGATCACGTCAAAGACCGGGGCCTGGGCTTTGGCGGCCACGGCGTCGTGGCCCGCGAAGAAACCCCACAGCAGAACGGCCGCGATCAGCCATCTCATGATCCTTCCCCGCAATCCGTCGATTCCCACGGTTGGCCTCCCTCCCCGCCGATTCCCGTTTCGTTCCCCCGTCATGCCTCTTTTTCGAGGGCCTTCATGACCAGTTGGACATCCTCCCAGACCTGCTTTTTCGCCCCCGGGTTCCGGAGCAGGTAGGCGGGGTGATAGGTCGGCATCAGGGGAATCCCCTGGTAGGTGTGAAACCGTCCCCTCAGGACGCTGATGGGCTCCTCCGACTTCAAAAGCGTGTGGGCCGCAAAGGTCCCCAGGGCGCAGATCATCCGGGGACCGATCGCCTGGAGCTGCCGGATCAAAAAGGGCTCGCAGGCGCCGATCTCCTCGGGCTGCGGGTTGCGATTGCCCGGAGGCCGGCATTTGAGGATATTGCAGATGTAGACCTCCTCCCTCTTGAGGCCCATGGCCGCGATGATCTTCGTCAGGAGCTGGCCCGCCTGCCCCACGAAGGGTCTTCCCTGGGCGTCCTCGTCCGCCCCGGGCGCTTCGCCGACAAAGACGAGCCGGGCCTGGGGATTGCCTTCGCCGAAGACCAGATTGTGACGGAGGCGGCCCAAACCGCAACGCTGGCAATCCCCGAGTTCCCCGCGGAGGGCCTCCAGACCGTCC
>CAYOGU010000227.1:0-6207 GCA_964403345.1 uncultured Syntrophus sp.
GCCTACCGCCGGACCCGGGGGCTGGGCGAGAGCGACGAGCAGATGGCGATCCTCGTCCAGCGCGTCTCGGGGATGCCCTACCGACAGTACTTCTTCCCGCCCCTGGCCGGGGTGGCCTTTTCCCGGAACCTCTACGCCTGGACGGATCGGATCGACCCCACCCGGGGGATGATCCGCCTGGTCTTCGGCCTGGGGACGCGGGCGGTGAACCGGGTCGGAAACGACTATCCCCGTATGGTCGCCATCAGCCATCCGGAGCTCCGTCCGGAAACCGGGGCCCGGATCGCGAAGTATTCCCAGTGGGAGGTGGACCTCATCGACCTGGCTCGCAACGAATTCGCCACCCGATCCCTGGAGCAGGTCCTGGAGGGGCGGGATTACCCGGGCCTGCACCAGTTCGTCTCCCTGATGAAGGACGGCCATCCGACCGATCCTTGGACGAGCCGTCTGGAGACCACCCAGGAGCCCTTGGTCCTGACCTTCAACCACCTCCTGGCCAAGACCGACTTCGTCCGGATCATCGGCGAGATGCTCAACCGCCTCGAGAAGGCCTACGGCCAGCCGCTGGACACGGAGTTCACCGCTGCCCTGGATGCCGCGGGCCGGATTCGGATCAACCTCCTGCAGTGCCGGCCCATGCGCCTGCCCGGGTCGGTCGGGCCGGTCGAGATTCCCGCCGACATCCCGCCGGAACGGGTCCTCTTCCGATCCAGCCGCACGATCAGCGGCGGCGTCACGGGGCCGATCCGCTACCTGCTCTACATCGATCCGCACCTCTACGGGGCTATCGAGTCGCCGGAGATCAAGAAGTCCCTCGGCCGCATCGTCGGCCGGATCAACGAGCATCCCGACGTGACGGCGGGACGGATCCTGATGATGGGGCCGGGGCGCTGGGGGAGCAGCAACATCGAGCTCGGCGTCAACGTGAGCTACGCCGACATCAACAACACCGCGGTCCTGGTGGAGATGGCCCGGGAAGAAGCTGGGCAGGTCCCGGAGGTTTCCTACGGGACCCACTTCTTCCTGGACCTCGTGGAGGCGAACATCATCTACCTTCCGGTCTATCCGGGCGACCCCGAGGCGGACTTCAACCGGGAAGCCTTTGAGGCCTTCCCGAACGTCCTGCCGGAGCTCCTCTCCGATGCCGGACGTTTCAAGGACGTCGTCCGCATCGTCGATCTGCCGGTGGCGACGGGCGGGCTCTATGCCCATGTGGTCGCCGATCCGCAGAGCCAGCGGGCGGTCTGTTTCCTGAAGTGAGGATGCCATGATCGATTTTTTCAAGATGAGCGGGAGCGGCAACGACTTCATCATCATCGACAACCGGGACGGATCGCTGGAGGTCGGTGATGTCGTGGCCTTTGTGAGAAAGGTCTGCCGGCGGAAGGTCTCGGTGGGGGCGGACGGCCTCTTTCTCATCGAGAACTCGGACCGGGTCGATTTCAAGTGGCGTTTCTTCAACGCCGACGGCTCCCAGGCGGCGATGTGCGGAAACGGCGGCCGGTGCGTGGCCCGTTTCGCCTTCCTGAACGGGATCGCCGCGGAAAGGATGTCCTTCGAGACCGGGGCCGGGATCATCGACGCCGAGGTCAAGGGCGACGTCGTGAAAATCCGCCTGACCGACCCCCATTCGCTGGCCCTGGACGAACGGCTCCGGATCGGGAACCAGGAACTCATCGTCCACCGCGTTGACACCGGCGTTCCCCACGTCGTCCATTTCCTGCGCGACCTGGAGGGGTTCGACGTGGTCGGCACCGGCCGGGCGATCCGGTACCACGAGGCCTATCAGCCCGCCGGGACGAACGCCAATTTCGCCGCCCTCCTGAACGGAAACACCCTGCAGGTGCGGACCTATGAGCGGGGCGTCGAGGACGAGACCCTGGCCTGCGGGACGGGCTCGGTCGCCTCGGCCCTGATCGCCGCCCGCAAGGGTTTTGTCCAGTCCCCGGTGGAGGTCGTGGTCCGGAGCGGCGAGCGCCTTCGGGTCCACTTCGATGCGACCGGGGAGGGTTTCGAGAAAGTTTACCTTGAAGGAAAGGCCAAAGTGGTTTATCAAGGCAAGCTCTGGGATGAAAGCTGGAGATAATCCTCTGAAAGGAGAAGGATACACGATGCAGATTGCCGACCGTTTGACAAAGATACCGCCCTACCTCTTCATGGAGCTGAGGAAAAAGATCGCCAAGGCCAAGGCCGACGGCGTGGACGTGATCAGCCTGGCGATCGGCGACCCGGTGGAGCCGACCCCGCCGTCGATCATCGAGGAGCTCTACCGGACGGCCCGCGATCCCGAGAACCACCGCTATCCCACGGACGAGGAGAAGGGGATGCTGGCCTTCCGCAAGGAGGTCGCCGTCTGGTACCAGACCCGCTACGGCGTCACCCTCGACCCCGAGAGCGAGGTTCTGGGCCTGATCGGCTCCAAGGAGGGCTGCCACCACTTCATCCTGGCCTGCACGAACCCCGGCGACGTGGTCCTCATGACCGACCCGGGCTACCCGGCCTACCGGGCGAGCATCCTCATGGGTGGCGGGATCCCCTACAACGTCCCGATCCGGCCGGAGAACGGCTACCTGCCGATCTTCGAGGACATCCCCGCGGACGTCCTCAAGAAGGCCCGGGGGATGTTCCTCAACTACCCGAATAACCCGACCGGGGCCTGTGCCACGCGGCCCTTCTTCGACAGGCTCGTGGCCTTTGCCAAGGCCAACGACATCGCTGTCTGCTACGACAACCCCTACAGCGAGGTCGTCTTCGCCGGCCAGGAGCGGCTCAGCTTCCTGTCCGCTCCGGGGGCCAAGGACGTGGGCGTGGAGCTCAACTCCCTCTCGAAGCCTTACAACATGACGGGCTGGCGGATCGGCATGGCCTGCGGGAACCCCGCGCTCATCGCCGCGATCAGCAAGGTCAAGGAGAACACCGACTCGGGGATCTTCAACGCGATCCAGTACGCGGGGATCCAGGCGCTAAAGAACGAGACGGCGAACATCGAGAAGATGATGGCGATCTATAGCCGGCGACGCGAGCGGGTCCTCAAGACCCTGGACAAGATCGGGATCAAGTTCAACCCGCCCAAGGGGACCTTCTACCTCTGGGTCCCGACGCCCAAGGGGATGGGATCCCTGGAGTTCACCAACCAGCTCTTCGAGAAGACGGGCGTGGTGGTCGCCTCGGGGACGGCCTATGGCCAGTACGGCGAGGGGTTCATCCGGATCTCGCTTACCGTGCCGGACGCCCGCCTCGAGGAGGCGATGATCCGGATCGAGAAGGCCTTCGCGTGAGAATCGGGGTCCCTGAAAAATCCGATGCGCGCCCCCGGGATCCGATTTCCATGCGGTCCGGAAGGTTAGGAGAGATGTGAGTTTATGGAGATCGGGATCCTGGGGCTTCCCCAGAGCGGCAAGAGCACCCTCTTCGAGATCATGACCGGCGTCCGCAGCCGGGAGATGTACGGCGAGACCTGCGTCAAGGGACTTGCCTCCGTGCCGGACGCCCGGTTCGACCGCCTGGTGGAGATCTTCAAGCCCGCGAAGGTTTCGCCCGCGAAGGTCCCCTTCTCCGACGTCAACGCCGTCGGCGAGAAGGCCTGGGACGCCGTCCGCCAGAGCCTCTCCGGGGCCGAGGGCCTCCTGCACGTGGTGGACGCCTTCACCGCCTCGGGCGTCCCGGAGATCCTGGAGCGATACCGCAAGCTCGAGGACGAGCTGATCCTGGCGGACCTGATGATCGTCGAAAACCGCCTGGAGCGCCTGGCGAAGATGGCCAAGAAGCCCATGACTGCCCAGGACACTCTCCATGCCCAGGTTCTGCCGCGCCTCAAGACGCAGCTTGAGGCCGGAGGCCCGCTCCGGGAGATCGCCCTCACCGACGAGGAGCGCCACGGCCTGCGAAGCTTCTCGTTTTGGACGATCCGTCCGGAACTGGCCGTGATCAACACCCCCGAGGACAACCCGTCCCTGGCGGAGGGCTTTGCTGCCGAGGCGGGGCTCAGCGTCCCGGTCATCGGGATCTGCTGCGCCATCGAGGCGGAGCTGATGGCCCTTCAGCCCGAGGAGCGCCAGGAATTCTTGGAATCGTTGGGGATCCAGGAGGCGGCCTTCGGCCGGGTGATCCGGGAGTCCTTCAAGCTCTTGGGCCGGATGACCTACTTCACCGTAGGCGAGGACGAGGTCAAGGCCTGGGTCATTCCGGTGGAGACCAAGGCCCCCAGGGCCGCGGCGGCGATCCACAACGACTTCGAGCGGGGATTCATCAAGGCCGAGGTGATCGGCTACGAGGAGTTCATCGCCTGCGGCGGGACCAACGCCGCAGCCAAGGCCGCCGGGAAGCTCCGCCTCGAAGGCAAGGAATACATCGTCCAGGACGGCGACATCATCAACTTCCGCTTCAACGTTTGATACTTCAGATAGTATCTGGGGATTTGTAAAGTGAATTAACCTTTGAACCTCTCTCTCTGGTGCCGTTCAAGGTACTCACGCTTTGGCCGCCAACTTTCTCGCTCCGGGATAAATATCCTTGAACCATCGAGTCCATAGTAACTTCTGCCGTTGTTGAACTCTTGGCGAAGCCTTTCACCCACTCGAAACTTGTAGTCTGGTGTCACAGTCACATAACCCCGATCGAAGAGCCGATGCAGATCGCTACGCAGAAGCAAACCATTATCTACACAATGCTTTCCACCCAGACCGTAAGGGATAATGTGAGATGCTTCTAGCACCGGTCCGGAATGCTCACCGGTGACCGCACACGCTCCACGATAGGCATCGCGGACCTCAAGGCTGAAAAGCCCCTGCCCAAGTCTCGGACGAACAAGTAAAGGCTCTCCATATCTAGGGATATCTTCCATGACATGGTCTACGTTCCAGTAGCGATTACCGCGATTGGCCCGCTCCATACACTCGCGAAACACACGATTTCCTTCACCTGAGTGCAAATGGTATCTCTTGCCCTGTTGGATACCAGTAGTAGCCCAGTCGTTGGGCGGCTCTACCCAATCACCCTTAAGGAAGAAGACGGGAGCTGTGATCATAATACAACCAATCTGGAAATCACCTAAACGTGAAGCATCGTCACCCCGGAGACGTATAATCCGGTCAACCATAGACTCAAAGGTTGGTGCCCCATTCATCTCGCCAAAGCATTCCCAGGCAAACCACGCAGGAAGGGACTCATAACGCTCGAAGAAACCAAACCCGGCTATCCCTTTAAGGGGTGCCCTTAGTTTGAAAAAAAAGATTTCACCAGGCTTAATAGCGTGGAAAGCACGGTTGCCGTGTGGTTGCCAGAAGTTCACCTCATCCACATGGGGATGATTGGACAAATAGGCATACCAGTCCGGATCCGTGAGACCTATGTAACCGTTATTAACTTCCGCTGTCATTTCTTGATGGTTCCTCTATTAATCACCTTACTAAAGCAATTTCGCCGGGAAGCGAATTCAGTGGAACGAAATGTTGGCCGTTTATTCAATTCTGTCGTGCTTTTCTAAGTTATGTTTCCCGCATAACAACTGGATGTTAACAGATATGCTCGATGAGCCCCCTTTGGACCAGGGGATAATGTGGTCGAAGTGCAGGTCATCGGTTGCGCCACATTTCGTACACTTCCCCCCGTCCCTTTGCCAGACTTCTAATTTTACACAAGTGGGGATAACCCTTCTCGTTTTTGAGTGCTCAGGGACTGGTAAAGAGAAGTCATCCTCGCCTTCAACAGCAGTAAGCTTAAACTTAAAAACGCTCCTCCCATTACTTTTCTCTCGCCAAGAATCAATCAGGTGGAAGACGCCATTATTAGGACCATATTCCCTGCTTTATCTTTTCGTAGACTCGGATTCTTTCCGGAGATTTCAGCCCTCTCTTATGTTCTTGGGCTGCACGATGGAACTTTCCATTTTCAGTGAGGTTGCCTGATGATGAGAACTCGGGTTGATCGATTGATTTCGGATTTTGGGTCTCAGGTGAGCGAGGCGTATCATGTCCCTCATAAACAATGGTAGATCCGTCGTCCTCGAATCGGTCAGCATAGGGCGCACCGGGTCGCACCGACATGAGAATGACCGAGTGATTTCTGGTGAGGCCAAAGTTCATTCCCCGCTGTAGGCTCACACCTTCGCGTCGGCACATTTCAATATATGGGATAATCTCATTTGCCATATTCTAGTGTAGTGTCCCAATAACGGCTTTACAATGAGAGACCTTTTCCAAAATTGCA
>CAYOGU010000228.1:0-6200 GCA_964403345.1 uncultured Syntrophus sp.
TGGGTACAGTGGGCCTGCTCAGGCAGGTCCTGGCCTACTTCCTTAGGCATCCCGGGAAACTGACCGCCGTGAAGTGGTGGGAATACTTCCTGTCATGCACCCATTACCTCATCGGGTTCGTTTTTTTCATCCTCGCGATGTGCCCCATCCTGTACCTGTGGTTCGGCATTCCGACTTACCTAGCCAGGCCGGAGATCTATCTGATCTTCTTCCTCCCCTACATCGTCGTCACCGTCTCCACCTTCTTCTGGACCCTCCGGCAGCGCAGCTATCGCATCGGCGATCTCCTGTCGGGACAGCTCCTGATGGCCGTCACCTTTCCCGTCTACATCAAGGCGTCTCTTCAGGCCCTTCTGGGGATCCGGGGCACCTTTGTGGTTACCCCCAAGGGGAAGAGCGCCTCTCTGCCCCTGGCCGACCTCTGGCCCCAACTCACCGTGGCGGCCCTGAGCTTTTCCGCCATCGTGTGGGGCGCCAACCGGCTTGTCTATGAGCGGGATCCCCTTGGCAGCATCGTCATCAACATGCTGTGGTGCCTATATCATTTCGGAATTCTGTCGTCCGTTTTCTACTTCAACGAGCCCACGGAAGGGAGAGTCTAGTCATGCTCAGATGGGCCCTCGGGTTTGTGGCGATGCTGGGGATCTTCCTCTGCAGCCTTCTTCTGGGGTCGGGCAAAGCGATGTCCACGGCGGATATCCCTTTCTGGGGGTTTGCCTTCGACGGCTACCCGATCACGGCGGAACGGTTGCAGCAGGAGGAGGGGGCCGCCGGGCTTGCCCCGCAGATCGTGGTTTTCTTCCTGCAATGGCCCACCCCGGAGGATTTGAGCGGCCCCGACTTTCCCGAGGAGAGCCTCGGTGCCGTCTGGTCGAGGGGCGGGGTTCCCTGCCTAACCTGGGAGCCCATGTACCAGCGGGACGGACAGGAGGTCGCGATCCCTGCCGAGGAGATCCTCGGCGGCCGCTATGATCGGTACATCCTGGAATTTGCCAGGAGGTCCCGGACCTGGGGGAAGCCTTTCCTGGTCCGTTTTGCCCACGAGATGAACCTGGAACGCTACCACTGGGGCACGACCCGCGATCAGTATGGTCCGGAGAGCCCCGGCCTCTATAGGAAGATGTTTCGTCATGTCGTATCGCTCTTCCGCCAGGTCGGGGCCCACAACGCCCTCTGGGTCTTCTGCCCGAACGCTGAATCGGTCCCCAACCCCTACCATGATCTCACGGCTCTGTGGAACCGGGCCGGACATTACTACCCAGGCGATTCGTGGGTGGATCTTTTGGGGATGGACGGGTACAATTGGGGAACCTCTCAGGTGCGGGAGCTGAATGGATGGGACAGCCGTTGGCAGGGCTTTGAAGAGATCTTCAGCCCCCTCCACATGGAATTGCGGGGCCTGGCACCGGACAAGCCGATATTCGTCCTTGAAACGGCCAGCGTGGCGGTCGGGGGCGACCGGGTCCAGTGGCTCCGGGAGGCCCTCGAGACCGCTGCGCACTGGGGGGTGGCGGGACTCGTCTGGTTCCAGGTGGATAAGGACTGCGATTGGCGGATCCAGCGCGGTGGCGACGGCCGCCACCGCAGGATCATTCCGGTCCCGACCCGGTCCTTCCAGGAGTGGATCTGGGATTTTGTGAGCAAGGTGCGGAAATGACGGTGTTCCCTCTGAGTGATCCTCATATCGCACTGATCTTTCTCGTCATGGCGGTGGCGATGGTCTATGTTCTCCTCGTCAACCGCAGATTGCGGCGTTACGGCCGGGAACTGAAGGCCAGGCAGGAGGAACTCCTGCGGAAGACGGTCGCTCTGGAGGCGGTAAGCGCGGAGCATCGCTCCGAGGTGGAGCGCGGTGAACGTATGGATCGGACCCTCCATGAGAACGAAGAGAGGACACGGACCATCCTGAACCACATCGCCGAGGGCGTCCTCACGGTCGACGAAAAGGGCCTGATCGGGTTCTTCAACCCTGCGGCGGAACGCATCTTCGGATACGAGGCCGAAGATGTGGTCGGGAAGAACGTGAGCATCCTGGTGCCCGAACCCCACCGGGGGCGTCACGACGGTTATATACGGAACGTCCTGCAGAACGGACGGGCCAAGATGCTCGGGGGAGGGGTGGAAGTGACGGGCCTGAAGAAGGACGGCACGGTCCTGAACCTCCACCTCTCTGTGGGCCGGGTAAAACTGGCGACGGGGGACCTCTTCGTGGGCGTCGTCCGCGACATTACCGAGGCCAAACGTGTGGAATCGGTCATCCGGGACCTGACGGTCCTGCAGCGGGCCATTCTCGACGGCGCCAATTACTCGATCATCTCCACGACTCCGGATGGAGTGATCCGGACATTCAACGCCGCGGCCGAAAGGTGGCTTGGATACCGGTCCGAGGAAGTCGTCGGCAGGGCCACGCCGCTGTGGTTCCACGACGCCGGCGAGGTGGAACGGCACGCCGAGGCCCTGAGCCGGGAATTCGGGCAATCCGTGGCGCCGGGGGTTGAGGTCTTTGTCGCCAAGGCACGCAGGGGAGTGACAGAGGAACGGGAATGGACCTATATCCGCAAGGACGGGAGCCGGTTCCCGGTGCGGCTTTCCGTGACGGCGCTGAGGGATGAACCGGGATCGATCACGGGTTTTCTGGTGATCGGCAGCGACGTCACCAAATGGAAAGAGGTGGGGGAGGCCCTCCGCAAGCTCTCCCGCGCCGTGGAGCAGAGTCCCGTCACGATCGTGATCACCGATCTCAAGGGGAACATCGAATATGTCAATCCGAAATTCACCCAGGTTACGGGCTATACCGCGGAGGAGGCCATCGGCCAGAACCCCCGCATCCTGAAGTCCGGGGAGCAGCCGTCCAGTCTGTATCAGGAACTCTGGACGACCATCGCCTCTGGAGGAGAATGGCGGGGTGAATTTCACAACCGGAAGAAGAACGGCGAATATTACTGGGAATCCGCTTCCATATCCCCAGTGAAGGATCCCGCAGGGGCCATCACCCACTATATCGCCGTCAAGGAAGACATCACGAAGATCAAGGAAGCCCAGGAGGAGCTAGAGAAACTCTCGCTCGTGGCCAGCAAGACCGACAATGCCGTCCTCATCACCGATGCCCGGGGCCGGATCGAATGGATCAACGACGGGTTCACCCGCCTCACCGGTTACGGGCTGGATGAGATCGCGGGGAAGATTCCTCGGCACGTCCTTGAGGGACCCCTCACCGACCCCCAGACCCGGGACAGGATCCGGAGACTGCTCGGAGAGGAACGGGGCTTCGCCGAGGAGATCATCAACTATCGCAAGGACGGCAGCCATTACTGGATCTCCCTGACGGTGACGCCCATCTTCGACAAGGCCGGGAAGTTGACCAAGTTCATCTCGGTGGGAAGCGACATCACCAAACGCAAGCGGGTCGAGGCAGAACTCCAGGCGGCCAAAGAAGCGGCCGATGCGGCGAACCGCGCCAAGAGCGAGTTCCTGGCCAGCATGAGCCACGAGATCCGGACCCCTATGAACGCTATCATCGGCATGGCCGAACTGCTTTGGGAGACCCACTTGACCATGGAGCAGAGGCAGTACGTCCGCATATTCCGGTCTGCGGGAGAGAACCTGCTGACCCTCATCAACGACATCCTGGACCTCTCGAAGGTTGAGGCCGGCCATCTGGAGCTGGAGTCGGTCCACTTCGACCTCGGCGATCTGGTCGAGAAGGTCTGTGACATCATGGTCCTGAAGGCGGAACAGAAGAAGATTGAACTCGTCTGCCGGGTCGCGCCGGAGGTGCCCCAATGGTTGGTGGGGGATCCCTTACGGCTGCGGCAAATCCTGCTCAACCTTATGGGAAACGCCATCAAGTTCACTGAGGAGGGCGAAGTCCTCCTCGAAGTTTCGCGTGCCGAAGCCGGTCAAGCCAGCGAAGGAAAAGAAGAGGGGACCTGCTGGATCCGTTTCTCCGTGAAGGATACGGGGATCGGTATTCCCGCGGACAAACTGGCCAAGGTTTTCGACAGTTTTACCCAGGTCGACTCCTCTGTGACGCGGAAGTACGGGGGCAGTGGACTAGGGCTGGCCATCTCGCAGCGGCTGGTCGAGCTCATGGGAGGAAGGATCACGGTCCAAAGCGAGCTCGGCAGAGGGAGCGATTTCACCTTCACCGCCCGCTTCGGGTTGCAGATCTCCGGGGAGGCTGTCGCCCCGTCACCGGATGTGAGATTCTGGGGGGGGCGGACCCTCGTTGTGGACGACAATGCTACCAACCGCCTGATCCTGGTCGAGAGCATGTCCCGCTGGAATATCCCGGTCGTCACCGCAGACGGCGGCGAGGCGGCCCTGAGGGAGATGAGGGACGCCTCGCAGAGGGGGGCCCCTTTTCAGTTGGTCCTCCTGGACAGGCGGATGCCCGGGATGGACGGGCTTGATGTGGCCAAGGCGGTCCGTGCAGATCCGCACCTGCAGGGGACGAACCTCATCCTCCTGACGTCGGACGTCCGTCCCGGGGATCTGAAGAAGGCAAAAGAACTTGGGATTTCGTGGAATCTGAGCAAACCGGTCAAGCGGAAGGATCTCCAGCACGCCATCCAGGTTGCACTGTCGGAGGGCCGGACGGGGGAAAGGCCCGCCCCGGTCGCAGAGGCCCAGCCGCCCGATGGGGCGGTTGAGAGACGGCCGGACCAGCGTCCCCTGAGCATCCTGCTGGTCGAGGATTCCAAGGACAACCGGATCCTCATCCAGTCTTACCTGAAGAAGACTCCATACCAGCTCGATCTGGCTTTGAATGGTCAGGAGGCCCTGGAGAAGGTCAAACGCTGTTCCTACGATCTGGTGCTGATGGACATGCAGATGCCTGTGATGGACGGTTACACCGCCACCCGGGAGATTCGAAAATGGGAAAAGAAGAGTGGATGCGGACTCCGGCGGCTCCCGATCGTGGCTCTGACAGCCTCTGCGCTCCAGGAGGACATCGACCGGAGTCTCGGCGCCGGTTGCGACGTCCACCTGCCCAAGCCGATCAGCAAGAGCACGCTTCTGGAGATGATCGTCAGGCAGACGGGATCTCCGGCCGGTCTGATGGACCATCGTCTGGACCGGCCGGAGAAAGGGGAGGAGGGGCATCATGGTTGAGAACGCTGGGGAGAGAATCGTGGTGGAGATCGACCCAGACCTCGCGGAATTGATTCCTGGCTATCTGGAAAATCGTACCCAGGACATTCTCCATATCCTGGAGGCCCTTGAAAGGGCCGACTTCGAAACGATTCGTACCCTGGGCCACGGCATGAAGGGGTCGGGCGGGGGGTACGGTTTCGCTCCGATCACCGAGATCGGGAAGGCGATCGAGACCGCGGCCAAGGAGGGAAATGCCGGGGCGGTCCGGGCGGGGGTCGAGGCGCTCCGGTCTTACTTGAAAAAAGTCGAGATCGTCCCCGGAGCCGGAGGATGATCAGGCGTCGACTGCTTGGATGGGCCTGCGATACCCAAGAGGACCAATCGCGAAAGGAGACGTGTGATGGAGAAGGTCTTGGTCGTTGATGACAACGAGGACAATCGCCGCTTGCTTTCCATTATCCTGGAGAAGGCCGGATACCGCGTCATCATGGTCAACAGCGGACAAGCGGGTTTGGACAGGGCCTTTGCAGACGAGCCGGACCTGATCCTCCTGGACATCATGATGCCGGGGATGGACGGATACGAGGTCTGCAGGATCCTGAAAGGAGATGAGAGGACGGTCAATGTCCCCGTGATCTTCATCTCCGCCCTCGGCACGGTGAAGGACAAGATCCGAGGCTTGGAGGTCGGTGGCTCGGACTACGTCACCAAACCCTTCGACCGGGGCGAGGTCCTGGCGCGGGTCAGGAGCCACCTGGACATTCGGCGACTTTCGCGGGAGTTGATCCGGGCCAATCGGGAACTGAGGGATAAACAGAGACGTCTGGACGACGACCTCAAGGCGGCCGCGGGGATCCAGAAAACGCTTCTGCCCCACAAACTGCCGCAGATGGAGGATATGGAATTTTCCTGGAAATTCTTTCCCTGCGAGACCATCGGGGGGGACATATTCAATGTCAGCGGTCTCGATGAGGACACTCTCTCCCTCTACATGGTCGATGTGAGCGGCCACGGCGTGCCCTCGGCCTTGGTGACGGTGTCAGTCTCCCAGTCTCTCCAGCCGCACGGCAGCGGCATCGTCAGGAGGAAAATCGATCAGCCCC
>CAYOGU010000229.1:0-6184 GCA_964403345.1 uncultured Syntrophus sp.
GGCGTCAGAATCTTCGGCCGGTCTGCCGGTTTCACCGCCGAGGCGCGTCTGCGCTTGACCGAGAAGGTCCTCGGCAACATCCGGTCGTACCTGGATCAGGCATCTCGAACCCCGTAACGAGGGAAAAACCCAGTTTCCGGCGGTTGCCGTGGGCAGGCATGGGTTCAATCGTTGACAACGATTCGGCCGGGTTGGACCTTGGCGACGGGCCGGTTCATCAGCGATGGGAAGGTTCCCGCATGCACCCAATCGATGTCCTCTGTGTTGGCGCAACGGCCTATGACTTGGTTTTCCAGGTCGATCATCACCCGAAGTCCGATGAAAAGGCGATTGCGGAGGCCTTTCTGCGGTGCGGAGGGGGACCGGCGGCCAATGCCTCTGTGACGGTTTCGCGCATGGGTCTCAAGGCCGCCTTTGCCGGTTACTTGGGGAGGGATATCTTCGGCGATCTTCATCTGGAGGAACTGCAGTCTGCAGGCGTCCACACGGGATTGATCGTTCGCGGAGGGTTTCCGACCCCCCTGTCCAGCGTCTGGGTGAAGCCTGGGGGGGAGAGGGCGTTGGTCAATTACCGCGCCTCCGATTCCCCCCTTCTGCCGGGGAGCATTGACTTCTCCGGTCTTCGTCCCCGGGTGATCCTTTTCGACGGCCATGAGCCCGGTATTTCCCTGCCCCTGCTGGCCCGGGCCAGGGCAGAGGGGATCACAACCGTTCTGGACGCCGGATCCCTCAACGGAGGAACCTCGCAGCTCTTTAACCTGGTTGATTGTCTGGTCTGTTCGGAGGCCTTCGCCCATGAGATCACCGATGCCCCCACCGTCGAGGAGGCCCTGGAGATCCTTGCTTCCCGTCAACCATGCGCCGTGATCACGCTGGGCGCCAGGGGGCTTCTCTGGGTCAAGGGCGGCGTCCGGGGACGCCTGCCCGCCTTTTCCGTCGAGGCCGTGGATACCAACGGGGCGGGCGACGTGTTCCACGGGGCCTTCGCCGGATGCCTCGCCCTGGGGAGGGGATGGGAGGAGACGTTGCGCTATTCCAGCGCCGCGGCGGCCCTGAGCTGCACGCGCGTCGGGGCGCGCACGTCGATCCCGACGGGGACCGAGGTGGAGGCATTCCTGGACTCCCGGACGGCCGGGGAGCCCTGCATCAAAAGCTGAGACGCCGACCGGGGCCCCGGGCACGGCGTTTGACAAACTCCGCCCGGGGTGCTATCCAGGGTCCTCCAGGGGTTGTCCAGTCGGACATCGTGGAGAGACCGGGGTCCTTAAAGGATCCGGGATGCGGCTTTATCCCGAGAACGGGAAACGGCCCGTGCCGAGGGCTGCATAGGGACAGTCCATAATGATACAGAGGAAGGAGGAATGGTTATGAAAAGAGGCATCGTTGCGGTCGCTTGGCTGCTGGCCATGGCCCTGTTCGCGTCGCCGAGTCTGTTCGCGGCGGCCAAGGCCGCGGATAACCAGGCTCTGATCGAAAAGGCCAAGGCAGAGGGAAAGGTCACGTTCTTCGCCAACATCACGGCGATTGAGCCGATTCTGGAGGATTTTCAGAAGCGATACGGCATCAAGGCCGAGTATACGCGGATCTCCACGACCAAGTTCATCGCCACGATCCTGACGGAGCATGCGGCCGGCAAACTGACCGCCGACGTCCTGCAGGCCCCGATGCCGGTCCTGGACATGCTCAAGGAGAAGGGGGTCCTGGCCTCCTACACCTCGCCGGCCTCAGCCGGGTATCCCAAATGGGCGAATACCGACGGCAAGATCCAGAGCTTCGGGATTGAATACGCCGCCCTGATCTACAACAAAGAGCTCGTCAAGCCGGCCGATGTCCCCAAGAAGTACGAAGACCTGACCGATCCCAAGTGGAAGGGGAAGATCGTCATGGCCGACCCCTCCTCCCATCCCACCACGATCTCCTGGCTTGTCGGCCTCAAGGAGAACGTGATCAAGTCCGATGCGGAGTGGATGAAGTTTCTCAAAGGGCTGGCGGCCAACAAGCCCATGTTCGTGGCCTCCTTCGGCCCCACCCCCGCCCCGATAGAGAGCGGCGAGAAATGGATCGGCCTCTCGATGCCCAAATACATCATCACCAAGGCCCCGGCGCCTCTGGATTGGGCAAAGGTTTCCCAGCCGATGATGGGAACCCCCAGGGGAATGGCCATCACCGCTGGAGCCCCCCATCCCAACGCCTCGCGGCTCTTCATGGACTACTGGCTCTCGAGGGATTCCATGAAGATTCTGGCCGAGAAAGTGGGCGAATACGTCCTGGCCCCCGGCGTCTTTCCGCCGATCGCGGGACTCGACAAGGCGAAGGTCATCCCGATCCGGGAGCTTTCCGACGAGGAAATCAAGAAGTGGGGCGGCGAGTTCAAGAAAATTTTCGAGACGCCCTAGCGCGCACAGGTTCGCAGTGCCGTCTTTCGGGGTTCCTGGGACACGCCGGTCGCGTCCCAGGAACCCGGCAAGGATAACGCCATGGAAATCCATATCCGAGGTCTCAACAAGAATTACTATTCGGAGGGGAAGAGGATCGCGGCCCTGGCCGATATCGATCTGACAATCCCGGCCAACCGAATCTTCACGCTCCTGGGGCCGAGCGGCTGCGGAAAGACGACGCTCCTGCGGTGCATCGTTGGTCTGGAGATGCCTGATTCAGGCGAGATCGCGATCGGGGGGGAACTGGTCTACTCCTCCGAAAAGGGGGTCTACCTCCCCCCGGAAAAGCGGGGGCTGGGAATGGTGTTTCAGACCTACGCGATCTGGCCCCACATGAACGTCTTCGACAACGTGGCCTATCCCCTTCAGACTCGGAAGGTTCCCGAGGACGAGACCCGGCGGCGGGTCGAAAAGACGCTCCACTTTGTCCAGCTTGACGGGTTTGAAAACAGGCCGGCCACCAAGCTCAGCGGCGGCCAGCAGCAGCGCGTCGCCCTGGCCCGGGCCCTGGTCGCCGAGCCCAAGGTGATTCTCTTCGACGAGCCCCTCTCGAACCTCGATGCCAAGCTCCGCGAGGAGACGCGCAAGGAGCTTCGGAGCTTTCTCACGGAACTCAAGATCACCGCCGTCTACGTGACCCACGACCGGATCGAGGCCCTCTCGCTGTCCGACACCGTCGCCGTGATGAAAAGCGGGCGGATCGTCGAGATGGGGACGCCGCGCCAGATCTACTTTGCGACCGACCGGCGGTTCGTGGCCGATTTCATCGGCCGGGCGAATTTCATCGAGGGGACGGTGGCCGGGATCGATGACGGCTGGCTGCGGATCGATTCAGCGATCGGGCCGATCGCCTGCGAAAAGAGGGACGGGGCGCCGCCGGGGACCGCGGTCACGGTCTGCGTCCGTCCGGAATTCATCCGGACTCTCCCCGGGGACCAGCCGGCAGGGCAGAACGTCTTCCGGGGAACCGTCGAATCCCTGGTCTTCGTGGGGGACGCCTACGAGGGCGAGATCCGGATCGGCGGGACCCTCCTCTTCTTCCGGATCGACCCGACGAGCCCTGTCCGGGAGGGCGATCCGATCGCGCTCCAGTTCGACCCGCGCCACTGCTCGATTCTCCTGAACTGAAGGGGTGAGAAGCGATGCCAAAAGCCAGAAGAGGGGCCCTGACACCGGGCCTGATCCTCATTGTCGGATTCCTCACCGTCTGCCCGGTGGTGATGCTGATCCTGGGGAGTTTCAGCGAGGGACTGGGCACCTTCGGCCGCTTCACGCTCGCCAAGTACGTCAAGGCCTACACCGACCCCGCTTTCGCCGAGATCCTCGTCAACACCATCATTTTTGTCCTGGGTTCGGCCTGCGTCGCCACGGGGCTGGCACTCTTTCTGGCCTATCTGAACAACCGGACGAACATCCCCTTCAAGCGCCTCTTCGGGATCATCTCGCTGATCCCGATGATGATCCCGCACATCCTTTTCGCGGTGAGCTGGGTCCTTCTGCTCAACCCATCCAACGGGATGATCAACTTGTTCCTGCGCCAGGTCTTGGGCTGGGAGGGGGCGGCCCTGAGCATCTACACCCTCCAGGGGATGATCCTCGTCGAGGGGCTCCTGGACCTGCCCATCGCCTATCTGGTCGTCGCCCCAGCCATGTCGGCCTTCGACGTCGCCCTAGAAGAGTCCTCCCGGGTCTGCGGGGCCTCGAATCTCCGGACACTGGCGCGGGTGACCCTGCCGGTCCTGCGGCCCGCCATCCTGGCTGCGGCGACGCTCGTCATCGTCCGGAGCCTCGCCTCCTTCGCCGTTCCCTCGGTGATCGGCATGCCGGGTCGGATCTACGTCCTGGCCACCCACATCTACCGGGTCATTGCGACGGGGTATGCGGCTGACTACGGATTGGCCGCGGCGGTTGGGATGAGCGCCCTGGCCGCGGCCATCGTCCTGATCTTCCTGTACCGTCACCTGACCCGGGAAGGTGAGCGGTACGTCACCGTCTCCAGCCGGGGTTACCGGCCGAGCGTCATCGACCTCAAGGGGGCCCGTTACCCCCTCTTCGGCCTGGTCGGTCTGCTCTCCTTCGTCCTGATCGTCCTGCCGGTCGCGGTCCTGTTCTACACGTCCGTCGTTCCCTATTCCATGGTGCCGAGTGCCAAGGCCTTCGCCATGATGAGCTGGAAGCACTGGATCGCCGTCCTCAAGGACCCGGTCTCCCTGCTCTCGCTGAAGAACAGCCTCTACCTGGGCATCGGAGGCGCGTCCCTGGGGATCATCCTGGCCTTCTTCGTCGCCTACGTCGTCGTCAAAGTCCGCACCAAGGCTTCGGGCTTCCTCGAATCACTGAGTTTCCTCTCCTTCTCCTTCCCGGGGATCGTCGTCGGGATCGGTTTCATGTGGTTCTTCGTCCAGACCCCCCTGTACGGGACGATCTGGGTCCTTCTGGTCGGTTACATCGCGACCTATCTGCCGTACGGGATCCGGCCGCTGACCAGCGCCTTTGTCCAGATCCACGGGCACCTGGAGGAGTCCTCCCGGGTCTGTGGCGGCGGGCCGCTCACGACCATGCGCCGGATCGTCCTGCCGCTCCTGGTCCCGGGGATCGTCTCGGGGTGGATCCTGATGGCGACGATGTTCGTCCGGGAGTTGAGCCTCTCGGTGGTCCTGTCCCGGCCGGGGACGGAGGTCCTGGCCGTTCAGATCCTCCGGTTCGCCGAGGATGGCCTCTGGGGGCGGCTCTCCGCACTGGGGATCCTCATGATCTTCATCTCGACGGCCCTCGTGGCCATTGCCTCGTGGATCGGCCGGAAACTCACGAAGGTGGACAAGTAGGATCGCGGACCCGGCTGGAAATCTCCCCGGCCGAAACACCCTTGATCCCGCCGGTAAGGACAGAAGGACATCCACGACAACCTATGGATCTCACACAACTGATCGTCATCTTCTGCGCCAGCGTGATCAGCTGCTCCTTTGGAACCTTGGTGGGCGGAAACAGCCTGATCACTATCCCGCTTCTGATTCTGATGGGCCTTCCGCCCCATACGGCCATCGGCACGGAACGAGTGGGGGTACTTGGGCTCGGACTTGCGGGCCTTTATTCCTTTCATCGCAAAGGGATGATGCGATACCGTCTGGCCTTCACCGTCGGCATTCCATGCATGCTGGGGGCTTTCTTCGGTGCCAACCTCGCCCTTCAGATCAGCCCCGAACTCCTCAAAAAGGTCATCGTGGCCCTGACGGTCATCCTGCTGATCGTCGTTGCGGCCAATCCCAGGTTGGGAGTGGCGGTGGAGACGAAGCGCCCCTTAACCACCGAGAGATACGTTTTAGGCGCTTTTTTGGGCCTCGTGGTAGGCATCTACAACGGCTTTTATGGGGCCGGCGGGGGGACGTTCCTTTCCTACATCATGATTCTTGTCTTTCGCCAGACCTTTCTGGGAAGCGCTGCCAACCTCAAGGTCGCCACGGTCTTGAGTTACGCTATCTCTACGGCTACCTACGCCTATCATGGCGCCATTAATCCTCCTGTGGCCCTGATCATGTTTGTCGGGTCCTGCATCGGTTCCTATGTGGGTGCCCAATATTCCGACAGGATCGGCAACGTCTGGATCAAGAGAATCTTCATCGTGGTGATCTTGATCATGGTGGCGAAGTTGCTGATGG
This sequence comes from uncultured Syntrophus sp., assembly GCA_964403345.1. Taxonomy (GTDB): domain Bacteria; phylum Desulfobacterota; class Syntrophia; order Syntrophales; family UBA5619; genus JAKAFS01. The sequence goes on from CAYOGU010000229.1 coordinate 6,095, forward strand.
ATGCCTGAGGGCGATTCTGGGGTGATTTCTGAATCTTTATTCAGCCGCATAAAACTCCAGACTCCAGTCTGGAGATGGAGCGGCTACCCA
>CAYOGU010000230.1:0-6178 GCA_964403345.1 uncultured Syntrophus sp.
TCGAGATCACGGACAGCCCCTATGTGGTCTGCAACATGCACATCATGACCCGCGTCGGGACCCCGGTACTCGACAAACTCGGCGCCGACGGCGAGTTCATCCCTTGCCTCCACTCGATCGGCGCGCCGCTTGCCCCGGGCCAGAAAGACACGACTTGGCCCTGCGCCCCCATGGAGAAGAAGTACATCAGCCACTTCACCGAGGAGAACCTCATCTGGTCCTATGGGAGCGGCTATGGCGGAAACGCCCTCCTCGGGAAGAAGTGCCTGGCCCTCCGCATCGCCTCGGCAATGGCCAGGCGGGAGGGGTGGATGGCCGAGCACATGCTCATCCTGCGACTGACCAGCCCCGCGGGCCGGCAATACCACCTGGCAGCCGCCTTCCCGTCGGCCTGCGGAAAGACCAATCTGGCCATGATGACGCCCACGATTCCCGGATGGAAGTGCGAGTGCATCGGCGACGACATCGCCTGGATCAAGATCGGACCCGACGGCAGGCCTTACGCCATCAATCCAGAGCATGGATTCTTCGGCGTGGCGCCGGGGACCTCCTATGCCTCGAATGCCGCGGCGATGGACACCCTGAAGGAGAACATCATCTTCACCAACTGCGCCCTGACCGACGACGGTGACATCTGGTGGGAGGGGATGAACGGGGCGCCGAGCCACGTCATCGACTGGAAGGGGCGGGATTGGACCCCGGCCAGCCCGGAGCCGGCAGCCCACGCCAATGCCCGCTTCACCGCTCCGGCCCGCCAGTGCCCGGTTATCTGCCCGGACTGGGAGAAGCCCGAGGGGGTCCCGATCGACATCTTCGTCTTCGGTGGCCGTCGTGCCGGGATCATGCCCCTGGTCCACGAGTCCTATGACTGGGACCACGGCGTCTTCATGGGGGCCACCGCCTCGTCGGAGACGACCGCGGCCAATATCGGCGCCGTGGGCAACCTCCGGCGGGATCCCTTTGCCATGAAGCCCTTCTGCGGCTACAACATGGCCGACTATTTCGGCCACTGGCTGGCTATGGGCGACCGGTTGGGGAAGAAGGCCCCGCGGATCTTCTATGTGAACTGGTTCCGCAAGAGCGCCGAGGGAAAGTGGCTCTGGCCCGGGTTCGGCGACAACAGCCGCGTCCTGAAGTGGATGTGCGAACGGATCGACGGGAAGGTCGGGGCCGTTGAGACCCCGATCGGCCTGATGCCCAGACCGGAGGACCTGGACCTTTCAGGCCTCAAGATTCCTGCCGGGGACCTCAAGGAACTCCTCCGCGTCGATCCGACGGCCTGGAAGGCCGAGGCGACCGACATCGAGAGGCATTTCGCCCAATTCGGCGACCGGATGCCCCGGCGTCTCCTGGCGCAGTTGGAAGCCCTCCGCAGGCGATTGGGCTGAATGGAAGTGGGTCCTCTTCGCCGGAAGGGGGGCCCGTTTTTCTGCCGCCCGCCCCGGAACCCCGGGGCGGGCGTTCTTTCTTCCTTCGCTCTCCCGGAGGCCTTTGACGCCCGCGGCTCGGGGCCGCCTCCGGAAACTGCACGTCACCTCCGGAGGGGACCGAGCGGGAGGCTCAACCGGCGTAGCGGTTGATCAGGCATCCCGTCAGGATGATGGTCCTCTCCTCCCGGGAGAGTTCCCCCAACCCCAGCTCCAGCGGAGTCCGAAGGCCGCCGCGGATCCGTTCGGCGGGGACCTTTCCGGGCCCCTCCTCGATGGCCCGGCGGATGCCGGGAATGTAAAGCAAGTCTCCAACGGCCAGCTTCGCAAGTCCCTCCCGATCGATCAGGAACGGGAGCATCCCCCAGTTGATCAGGTTGCTGCGGTATCTTTTGGTGGCGTATTCCAGGGCGATGTTCGCCTGGCCGCCCAGAACCTTCTGGCAGGAGGCCGCCTGCTCGCGGGCGGAGCCGTCGCCAGGCTTGACGGCGACGATGACGCTCCCGAGCCCGGTCTCTGCAATGAAACGCCGGAAGACCTCAGACCGAGGTTTTTCCGCTACCCAGAAGGGGGAGAGGGCCTCCTGAAGCCCCTCGTCCAGTGTGCCTTCCGACAGCATCCGGATCCGCCGGCCCTCAAGGTCCCTTACGGCCCTGGCCCGCCCAACGTAAGCCGGATCCTTCCTGGAGAGGGTGAATCCCGCCAGTTTTTCCGGATTGGATCGGTACGACGAGGTCTCGCCGGAGGGAATGAGTTCGTCCGTCGTGGTCACCGGATCCAGGATGACGGAGGCCACCGTCAGCAGAAGATTCTCTGGGAGTGGCCGGATCTTCGGCCAATCGGCGATGTTCGGGCCGAAACGGAGCGGTTCCTCGGGGTGGGCGTTGCCGAATCCCCGATAGACCTTCTTTTCGTAGACCTGGGGGTCGAAGCGGTACGCCTCCTGCATCCGGGGAAGATCGACCTCCGTCGCCGCCGTGAGGACTCCCCCGCGGACCGCCGTGGCGGCGATGGAGCGGGCGTCCATCAGGGCAACTGATGCAATCTGCCCTTCCGTGGGTTTCGACCCTTCCCGGTTCGGGAAGTTCCGCGTCGCGTGCCGGATGCTGAGTCCGCCGTGGGCCGGGGTGTCGCCCGCCCCGAAGCAGGGCCCGCAGAAGGCCGTCCGGATCACGGCCCCAGCATTCAGGAGCCTCTCCATCGATCCGTTCCGGATCAACTCCAGGAGGATCGGCTGGCTGGCCGGATAGATCCCCAGGGAAAAGGCGCTGTTGCCGGCAGAATGGCCGTCCATGATCCGGGCCATGGCGACGAGGTTTTCGAAGGTCCCACCGGCACAGCCTGCCACAATCCCTTGGTCCACCCGGAGCCTGCCGTCGACGAGCCTGTCGGCAAGACCCAGCCTGAGGTTCGGATTCTCGATCTGCCTTGCGGCTTCTGCCTCGGCCTCCCGCAGGATTTCCCCGGCGTTGCGGTTCAGCTCGGCGATCGGCCATGCGTTGCTGGGATGGAAGGGAAGGGCGATCATCGGTTCGACCCGATCCAGATCCACCTCCACGATCCCCTCGTAGTAGGCCACCTCGGACGGCTCGAGGAGGCAATAGTCCTCGGGGCGTCCGTGGGTCCTGTACCAGGCTTCCACTTGGCCGTCGGTCCGCCAGATCGACGAGAGACAGGTCGTCTCGGTCGTCATGACGTCGATCCCGTTCCGGAAATCGATCGGCAGATTCGTCACGCCCGGTCCGATGAATTCCAGGACCTTATTCTTGACCGCTCCGGAGGGGAAGACGGCCCGGATGAGGGCCAGGGCCACGTCCTGGGGACCCACTCCCGGGGCTGGCCGCCCCTTCAGGGAGACGGCGATCACCTCCGGATAGGCGATCTCGTAGGTCCGCCCCAGGAGTTGCTTGACGATTTCCGGCCCCCCCTCGCCGAATCCCATCGTTCCCAGGGCGCCGTAGCGGGTATGGCTGTCCGAGGCCAGGATCATCCGGCCGCAGCCGGCCATCGTCTCCCGGATGTACTGGTGGATCACCGCCTGGTGGGCCGGCACGAATATGCCCCCGTACCGGCGGGCCGCGGAAAGGCCGAAGAGATGATCGTCCTCGTTGATGGTCCCGCCGACGGCACAGAGACTGTTGTGGCAGTTCGTCAGGACGAAGGGGACGGGGAACCGCTCCATCCCGCTGGCCCTGGCTGTCTGGATGATCCCCACATAGGTGATGTCGTGGGAAGCCAGTGAATCGGCGCGGAGCTGAAGACGATCCATGTCCTCCGAGTGGTTGTGGGCGGCCAGGATCTGGTAGGCCAAGGTGCCCCTCCGGGCCGCCTCGCGGTCGATCTTTTCCATGGAGCATGGGGAAAGCCCCGCCTGAGCCAGCAGTCCGTTGATCTCCCGTATATCCCGCCGGTCGGCGTCTTCCAGGATCACACTGCCGTGAAATACAAAGGCGCCCCGGTTCGTCATTTCAATCATTGAACAAGCTCTACCCCCTTTCAGGATTCATCGGTCGGCGAGGTCTCTTCTCAACCCCAGATTCGGGCCGGAAAGACCTCATTGGCCTTTAGGGCCGATGCCGCCTGCGGACATCGGCTTTTGGGATCATCCTGGCAATCCGTCGGATGGGTGCCCCGCCAGTGAATAGCATATTTTCCCGTAAGATGCACCCCCTGGGGAAAGTGGGTGGTGACTCATTCAAATCGCGCCCTCAAAATCCATCCTACGACACTGGGCTAACTGAATCACTACCTGAAAATGAATGGATCAGGGTGCTGCGTGGCGCATCTTGGGTCCGGGCGGGGTTCGGGGAAAACCGGTCAGGTCGAACGGTCGAACGGCGGGGCGGCAAAAAAAAAGAGGGGGGCTTGCCCCCCTCTGGGTCAGTGAGGTCGCTTGATGTCAGTGGGCCTCTTCCATGGCCCCGGCGATGTACATCATGGCCAGGAGCATGAAGACGAGGGTCTGGATGACGGAAGTGAAGATCATCAGGGCGAAGACGGGCAGCGGGACCAGCAGCGGGACCAGCAACAGGACCACGGCCAGGACGATGTCTTCCCCCATGATGTTCCCGAAGAGCCGGACGGACAGGGAGAGGGGGCGGGAGAGGTGGCTGATGATCTCGATAGGCATCATGAGCGGGGTGAGCCACCAGACCGGTCCCATGAACTGCTTGACGTACTTGATGCCGTGGACCTTGATCCCGACGATGTGCGTCATCAGGAAGACTACGATGGCCATGGAAACCGTCGTGTTGAGATTGGCCGTGGGCGACTCGAATCCCGGGATGAGACCCAGGAGGTTCGAGGAGAGGATGTACAGACCCAGCGTCGCGATGAGGGGGAAGAACTTCCGCCCCTCCGGGCCCATCGTTTCGACCAGCAGGTTCTCGAGCCCCCCGACGATCACCTCCATGACGTTCTGGAATCCACCGGGCAGGATGTTCATCCGGCGGGTGGCCAGGAAGGAGAAGAGGGCGAGCATGCCCATGACAAACCAGGTATACATGACGACGACCAGATGATGTTCGTGGAGCCAGTGGCTTTCGAAGAACAGGACGGGATTCATCTATCGGACCTCCTCAAGGCAGTTTTTTTTTGACAGGGTCAGAACGGTCGTCAGGACGATATTCATCACGACGACGGAAAGGCCGATCAGAAGGCCGATCACGTCGACGAGGTTTCCGGAAATGAGCCAGTACAGAACGGCTGCCGTCACGGCCAGGCGGAGGTAATAACGGATCATCAGGGCCCCCCTAGCCCGGTGGAGGTGCTTGGCGAAGACGCTCAGGAGATTGCGGTAGAGCCAATGGAAATTGACGATGCTGATGAGTCCCCCGCAGAGGAGTCCGAGGCTGAAGCGGCTGGATCTCAATAGAAAACTGGCGGCGGTCAGCACCGCCAGGAGGATCCAGTTGGTGATCTCAAGCCTTCTTTGGAGGGGGTCTTTTTCGGTGTGGTTCACTTTTTATACACGTGATAATCGGTTGCTCGTCTCTGAAGGTCCGCTTGATCAGGACGTAAAGATTCCTGAAACCGGCAACAATGCCTATCACGAGGAGAAGGAGGGTGAAGTAGGGGCCTGTCCCCAGTTTTCCGTCCAGCCAACTGCCGAAAAAGAGACAGCCGAAGATGGCCAAGACCATGGCGATGCCGATGCTGCTGGCATAGGCCATCTGGATCGCCGATTTCCTCGTCTCCTTGTCCACCTTGGGCCTCTTAACACAGTCGGGATCGCGAAGTCAAACGAAATAAGGGGACATTCTTCCCCGGGGCGGAGGATTTCCCGGAGCGGCGGGGCACCTGGTGCAGAACGGTCGGATGCGTTCAGCGGCGGTAGTAGTCGAGGTACCACTCCACGAAGCGGCCGATCCCCTCGGCGATCTGGGTCGCCGGCTTGAAGCCCACATCGGCCACGAGGTCGTCCACATCGGCGAAGGTGGCCGGGACGTCCCCAGCCTGGAGGGGAAGAAAACGCATGCGGGCCTTCCGGCCCAGACGTTCCTCCAGGGCCGTGATGAAATCCAACAGGGCGACGGGCTGGTTGTTCCCGATGTTGTAGAGCCGGTAGGGGGCGAAGCTCGATGCCGGGTCGGGACGGTCCCCCCGCCAGGCGGAATGAGGGGAAGGAACCCGGTCCATGACGCGCCGAAGCCCCTCGATGATATCATCGATGTAGGTGAAATCGCGCTTCATTTTCCCCTCGTTGAAAACGTCGATCGGCCGGTCCTCCAGGATCGCCCGTGTGAAGAGGA
>CAYOGU010000231.1:0-6133 GCA_964403345.1 uncultured Syntrophus sp.
CAGGAGCTTCACCAGCATGTGGTGGCAGCCGTGGATGTCGCCGATCGCCAGTAGCCTTCCCGCCATGGAGATGCCTCTTTAGTCTCTGCGGGTTACGATCCCTCGGAGATCGAAGGCTCTCCGGTGGTGAACCGGCCGGGCCTAGACGCCGTTCCGCTCGAAAAGGGCATTGATGAACTCCGCCGCTTGAAAGGGCCTCAGATCGTCCAACTGCTCGCCGACGCCGATGTAGCGCAGCGGGATCCCGAGCTCCTTGGCGATCCGGACGACCACGCCCCCCTTCGACGTCCCGTCGAGCTTCGTCAGGACGAGGCCCGTGACGCCGATTTCGTCCTTGAACATCTTTGCCTGGGCGATGGCGTTCTGGCCGGTGGTCGCGTCGAGGACGAGAAGGACCTCATCGGGGGCGCCGGGGAGCTCCCGCTCCATGATCCGCCGCATTTTCTTGAGCTCCTCCATCAGGTTCACCTTCGTGTGGAGGCGCCCCGCCGTGTCCACGATCATGATCCCGCCGCGGCCGGCCTTTGCGGCCCGGACGGCGTCGTAGACCACGGCGGCGGGATCGGCGTTCGGGGCCTGGTGGATCAGAGGGACGTTCACCCGCTTCGCCCAGACCTCGAGCTGGTCGATGGCCGCCGCCCGGAAGGTGTCCGCGGCGACAAGGGTCACCTCGCGGCCCTCGGTCTTCAGGTGGTGGGCGATCTTGCCGATCGTCGTGGTCTTTCCCGTGCCGTTGACCCCAACGACCATGATCGTGTAAATCCCCTCCTGCGGGATCCTCAGGGAGGCCTCGCTCTGCCGGAGGATCGCCTCCATCTCGTCCCGGAGGACCTTACGGAGGACCTCCGGGCTGCCCAGTTCCTTGCGCCGGACCCTGTCCTGAAGGGTTCCGATGAGCTCGACGGCAAAGGCCGGTCCCACATCGGCCACGATCAGGGCCTCTTCCAACTCGTCGAAGAGCGCCTGGTCGATCTGCTTGCTGCCGAGCAGCAGGTCGTCCACGTCCGTCAGGAGCAGTTTGCGCGTTTTGGAAAGCCCCGATTTGAGCCTCTCGAAGAATCCTTTCTTATTGTTGTCCGATCCCATGCGCCCATCCCATGTTGACTTTGCCCCGCGCCTTCCGGTCTGCGGAAGGGAAAGGCGGCGGAGCATGGCTTCTTATAACTGCTTTCGGCCACCGATGTAAAGGGGGATGATGGAAGGGGCAAGCACGGGCTGGAAAAATCGGGGAAATAATGTAGGCAATTAGTCCCATTCTGGCAGTAAACCACAGAGATAATTGGCGACGCTGTCAAAGATATCGGAGTGGCAGTGATTATGCCTAAACTCCAGTTCTTTCAAATAGAGAGGGAATGTTCTTTGGAGACGCCATGGTGTTTGATGAATCGTTCCTTGGCCCAACTCCAGAACCCCTCTAAGCCGTTGATGTAGACCTTTCCGGAAGAGAAGCGTTTTTGCCAGCCACCACGGCCGGGGCATCGGCACGATGATCGGGGATCGGAACGTTGTCCGTGGCCTCCGATATCGATTTTCTCTTCAGCAAGATTGCCTCGATGAAGTTGGGCATGACCGGCTATGCCACGATGATCAAAAGGCGGGGCCTCGCTATCGCCCACCCCAAGAAGGAAGTGGTGTTGAAGGTGAACTTTTCAAAGCAGCCTGGGATGGAGAAACTGATTGCCAACATGACCGGACAGAAGGCAGGAACCGAAGCCTATGTCATGAATGGGGTCAAGAAAATTGCTGTTTACGCGCCCATCGAATTGACGGGATGGAGCGTCGCAGTCGCGCAGGACTGGGATGACCTCCTGGCGGACGCCTATGCCATCCGCTACGCTGATCGAGAATACGATCAGCACAGTCAGGAGGAACAGCGAGTTGATCCGGCAGACCCAGGAGGCGTTCTCGGAGAACATGGTGGTCTCCGGAAAGATCGGCAATCTCGTCGATGAGACCGCCGAGGCCTCCCGCGAGCAGACCCAGGGCATCGGGCAGATCAATACGGCCGTCCTGGAGATAGACAAGGTTGTCCAGGAGGCAGCGGCCAATGCCGAGGAATCCGCGTCGGACTCCGAAGAGATGAACGACCAGGCGGAGCAGATGAAGATCTATGTAGCCGATTTGATGCGGGTGATCGGCGGGTCGGGACAGGCCAGCGCCGTGCAGACGACCAAACTCCGGATTGCTGCCGGATGAGAGGCACGTTTTCGGAACGGGCGTTCATGATCCTTCTCCTTGACCGAATCGCACCGTCAGTCAGGCCGCCCCTTTTCCAGGGGCAGCCGATCGTTTCGGGTCCGTGGACCGGCTGTTCTGAGTGAAGATTCGGTTCCCATGGGCTGGAGGCGGATGGGCCTTTACAACCCCTGTGCCCTGTGCTAAGGAAACTTCCCCTTTGGGGATGCCTGGCCGCCTGAATGATCAACATGCGCCACACGTACCGTTTTAGAAACACGCCGGAGCTTGAAGGGACCGTCATCACGGTCGAGAATGTGAGGGGGCGGATCGTCATCGATCCGTCGGCCTCCAGATTGCAGCCATTTTCCGCTCTCATCCAGGCCTATTTCGATAGTTTCAATGCCATGCAGCCCATCGCCTCTCACCGCGGTGCCAATGTCTACTCCCTGTACTGGCCTCCCGTTCCCAGCGAACCTCACGCCCGGTTCTTCGAGGATTTTGTCCGAACCTGGTTTCTGGGACGGCCTTCTCCCCCGGTGGTGACGGTGGCGATCACAGATGACTGCCAGTGCCGCTGCGTCCATTGCAGCGCGGACACCCTATCCGATTTCCATCGGGGCCCATACTCTTTGACGGACCTCAGACGGATCATCTATGAGTGCCTGTCGATCGGCGTCTGCAACATGATCTTCCTCGGAGGGGAACCCTTGCTGCACAAGGACCTGGAGGCTTGCATCGCCTATGTTCCACCGGAGATGTCCGTCACGCAGATTTTCACCAACGGGGTGTCTCTGGATGGGGAACGGATCGCCTCGCTGAGGGCCGCCGGGCTGAACGCCGTGAAGATCAGCCTCGATTCGCCGGATCCAGACGAACATGACCGGCTCCGGGGGAGGGCGGGGACTTTCCATGCCGTGGAAAGGGGCGCTAAGCTGGCCCTGGATGCGGGGTTATTGGTAGGTCTGGCGACCTATGCCACCCGCGAATCGGTCCGGGACCGAAGCCTGGAGCGTATCGCCGCGCTGGCCGCCCAATGGGGCGTCCACGAGGTCACGGTCTTTGACATCATTCCCACAGGGCGTCTCCTTCGCCGGGAAGAGATGATGCTTTCGGAAGAGGACCGCCGGGAGCTCCTGGCACAGGCTCGGTCGCTCAACAAGCATTCCCCCTCTCCGAGGATCCTGACCCAATCCTGGACCAACAGTGCGTCGAGACTTGCGAAATACGTGGGATGCCTGGCCGCCACCTCCCAGTTCCATATCACGGCTTCAGGGGAGTTGACCCCCTGTGACTTTACACCCCTCTCCTTCGGCAATGTCCATTCAGAGTCGATTCCCAGGATCTGGAACCGTCTGGTGGGACATCCCGAATTCTGCCGCCATTCCCAGCGGTGTCGGATGCAGGATCCGAATTTCCGAAAGCGGTATATCCACACCATCCCCGAAGGGGACCCCCTGCCACATCCCATTGATCAGGGCGCTGCCGTCCCAATGTCCAGGGACGGAGACATCGTATCGCAGGGAAGGACCACAGGGACCAAGACCGATGGATGATGTTCCCACTTCCCGATGGGGACCCGATCTTGGGTTCGTTATCGGTTGGTGACGCCATTCCATCCGATCATCGGTCAATCATCCGCTGGGAAGTTTCCTTGATGGCTTCCCACAGCAGATCGACGAGGTAGAGGTTTGGGCTGTCGTGTCGGACCATGAGGCCCATTTCCCGGGTGAGCGGCGGGGTCCCGAAGGCAACGCAGTGCAACTTTGCGAACTTCTGTTTGGACAGGTAGGAATCAGGTACGATTCCGATGCCGACATCGTGCTCCACCATGAGCAGGATGTTGTCGTAGGAGTCGAATTCCATGCTGGGTTCCGCGTTGATGCCGCGGCGTTTCATTTCCCGGTCGATAATGGTCTCATCCAGAAGCCGCGGTTTGTGCCGAAGATAGGGGCCTCGGCTCAGCAGTTCCTCGGCCGTTTTCCTCCGGTACTGGGGCGGAGCGATCACATAGAAACGCTCCAGTCGATAGGGTCGCCACAGCAGTTCCTCCGGCAACTGGAAAGGTCCGACACCGAAGCTAGCATCAATCTTCCGGTTGACCACTTCCTGGGCCAGGTGTTTGGTGACCCCGCTGGCCGTGACCAGTCTGATGGTCAGTTTGGGGTGCTTGGTCCTCAGAACGATCAGGGCATTGGCCACAACTCCCGTGATGGCGCTGCGCACATGGCCCAAGACCAGCTTTCCCCCAAAAAGCGCCTTCTGATTTCGTCCTTGATATTCGTTCCATTGTTGCAGCATCCGCCGGGTGACGGTAACGAGCTCCTCACCGTCTTTGGTCAGCGTGACCGGTCGCCGCGACCGGTCAATCAGGGGGACCCCAAAATCATCTTCCAGATCTTTGATGTGTTGGCTGACGGCCGCTTGGGAAAGATGGACGGCCCCCGAGGCGGCGGTCAGACTTCCCAACTCGGCCACATACATCAGGGATTTCAGCTTATCCAGGTTCATAGGGGGGATCCTTCCCTGCGCGGACGACACTCCGCGCCTTCGTTGTGTATGGGGTGCCGATTATATTATAAGATAATCTTATAATTTCAATAAAAATATTCAGTTTGATTTTTGATGGAGATTGGTGGTTAGATCGCCCCCGGAAAGCGATTTTCCCGCTGAAAAATAAATTCGAGCGAGGGGTTGCGATGACGGTTCACTTTATGGACAGTATCGTTTTTGGGGATTCGGTCGGTACCGCCGAGATGCGGCGGATATTCGATGAAAGATCCGCCTTTCAGCGATGGCTGGAGGTCGAAGTGGCCTTGGCCAAGGCCCAGGCCTCCCTGGGGATGATCCCGGGGGAGGCGGCCGAGACCATCGCGGGGAAGGCGGACATCGCCATGATCGACCTGGAGGCAGTCAGGGCCGACGGGAAGCGCACCGGCCACAGCCTGCTGGGGCTTCTGTCCGAGTTCAGGCGCGTGATTGCCCACGACCACGCCCGCTACCTGCACTTTGGGCCCACCACCCAGGACATCATCGACACCGCCCAGATGCTGATGATCAAGGACAGCTATGGCCTGGTGATGGAACGCCTAGCCAGCGTCATGCGCCTCGTCTCCGATCTGGCGGGCAGACACGCCCAGACTATCATGGTTGGCCGTACGCACGGCGGCCAGGCCCTTCCCATCACCTTCGGATTCAAGGCGGCCATCTGGCTTTCGGAACTTTCGCGGCAATATGAACGATGGACCATGGCCAGGGAGAGGATCCTGGTGGGTAACATGACCGGTGCGGTGGGCAACTTCGCCTCCTGGGGCAACAAGGGCTTCGAGGTGCAGAAACGAACCCTCTCCCTGTTGGGGCTCGGGGTGCCGGAGACGGTCTGGCACAGCTCTCGGGATCGGATCGCCGAGATGATGACTCTCTGTGCGCTCTTGGCCGGTACCGGGGCCAGGATCGCCCGTGAGGTCTACAACCTGAGCAAAACCGAGACGGGGGAATTGATGGAACCTTCGGCCGGGAAGATAGGCAGCAGCACCATGCCCCACAAACGCAACCCCATCCACAGCGAATGGGTCATGGTTCTGGAGCGGGAGATCAGGGCCAATGCGGGGGTGGCGCTGGAAGTCATGGGGCAGGAAAACGAAAGGGATGCCTCCCGCTGGAAGAACGAATGGATCGCCGTTCCCGAGAGCTTCGTTTATCTCTCCGGCCTCCTGAACCATCTGACGGTGCTCTTCGGCGGACTCACGGTCAACGCGGGCCGCATGCGCCGGAATACGGATCTGCTCAAGGGCATGCTGCTGTCGGAGCAGGTGATGTTCCTCCTGGAGAAGCATTTCCCGCTCCCCATGGCCCACGAAAAGGTGTATCGGGCCTCCACGGCGGCGATGGAGAAGGACGCGCATCTGATTGACGAGCTCATGGGTGATCCCGAAGTGGCGGCCAAGTGCCGACGGGC
>CAYOGU010000232.1:0-6128 GCA_964403345.1 uncultured Syntrophus sp.
CCGTCGACGTCCACCTTGGCAAGGTGGCACTCTACCGCTGAGTTACGCCCGCTCATCGTGTGATGGGGCGTGACTATAACAAATAGGAAAGGTTTGTCAATAGAAAACTTGCCTTTCCCGCGCCACGGCCGCGTCAACGACGACCGATCCCTTCCATGAACCCCCGGACCGCTTCGAGGTATGCCTCCATCCCCTCCTGGAAGACGTCGTTATGGCCGGCGTTCGGGATCTTGAGAAACCGCTTGTCGGCCGATCCGGACGCCTCGTAGAGCTCCCGGCCCTCGGCAAAGGGGATGATCCGGTCGTATTCGGCGTGGATGATGAGGGTCGGCATGGCGATCCGTTCGATCTTCCGGACGTTCAGCGGGCCGTCCTCCTCGGTGATCCCGGGATTGTCGATCCCCAGGAGGTTCATGAGCGGGAGGATCCGGGCGAAACCGCTTTCGACGATCAGGCCGGCGACGGCCTCCGGGTTCCGGAAAGCGACGTCCAGGGCGGGGGCGCTTCCGAGGGACCGCCCCATCAGCACCAGCGGCCCGCCGTATCCCCTCTCCCTGAGCCAGGAGGCCAGGAATTGGTATGCCGTCTGGGCGTCCCGCATCATGGACGAGAACGTCGGCCATCCCGTGGAGGCGCCGTATCCGCGGTAATCCACGGGGATGAAATTGATCCCCATCCGGGTGAAGATCCCGCCGATGTCGTCGTAATCCGCGACGATTTCCCCGTTGCCGTGGAAGAAGAGGACGTTGGGCGCGTCTTGACCGGCCAGGTGGAAGCGGCCCCCCAGGGACAACCCTCCCTCCAAGGGAATCCGGAGCCTCTCGTAACGGCCCTCATCCGGGTATCCCAGTTCGGGCCGGGGATAGAAAATGACCCGGGAGATCCAGTCTGCATCGAGGGCCGGATAGTCGAGCCGATCCAGTTCGTCCATGCCGTTTTCTCCTTTCGCCGGTTCGGCGGTTCAGCCTCTCTTCAGGCTTGACCGGTAAAATTTGAAAAAGTAGTCCACGCCCGACGTGATCGTGAGAACCAGGGCGATGTAGAGGATGACCATCCCGACCATGTGGGCGTCGGCGCCGATGAACGGGTAATGGATCATCAGCGCGGAGACGGCAAAGATCTGGCAGAGGGTCTTGCGCTTGCCCAGGGGGCTGGCCTGGATGACCAGGCCTTCGGAGGAGGCGATGTTGCGGATTCCGTCCACGGTGAAGTCGCGGATGACGATAATGGCCACGATCCAGGCCGGGATGCGCCCGATGGGGATCAGCAGGATCATCGCCGTGTTGACGATCAGCTTGTCGGCGATCGGGTCGAGGAACTTTCCCATCGTGGTGACGATCCCGTATCGGCGGGCGATATAGCCGTCCAGGAGGTCCGTCAGGGCCGCGGCGATGAAAAGGACCGCGATCACCAGGCTCAGGGTCGGCCCCGGCGAGCCGAGCAGGCAGAAGAGGAACGGGATGACCCCGATCCGGACCATGGAGATGGTGTTGGGCAGGTTGAAAATGTTCCGCTGGCTGGGGGGGATGGGCAGCCTGTCGAAGGAACGCTTCAGCAGATCGATCATTTCCCGGTTCCTCCGCCTTCCCTCTGCTCGTTGTAGCGGTCAAGGCATTTCCGGCTGCAGAAATAAAGGGTCTTTCCGTCCACCGTGGCCTTCCAGGCATTGCTCACGGGGATGTAGGTATGGCACAGGGGATCTTCCACCAGATCCTCCCCGGGCCGGGGCTTTCCGAGGGCGCCCGACTGCCTCTTGGACCCCGACTTGACCATCCGGACAATCTTGTAGATGAGATAGAGGATCGCGATGCCGATGACCAGCCTGAATATCATCCCTGTCCATCCTTGAGTGTATTCCCGGCGTCCCCCGCGGGGGGGCTGCCGGCGGATCGTTCCAGTATCTGCACGCCTCCCGGGTCCTTCAGGCGGTCCATCAGCCCGCGGACGGATACGCCGAACTCCGGGTGGATCGCATAGGAGGCGAGCTCGCAGAGGGGAATGAGCACGAAGGCCCGCTTGTGGAGTTCCGGATGGGGAATCCGCAGGCCCTCCTCGCGAATCACCTCCTGGCCGTAGAAGAGGATGTCCAGGTCGATGACCCTTGGCCCCCATTTCGGGCCATTGCCCCGGCCCATGTCCCGCTCGATCCCCTTGAGCGCCCCAAGAAGCCCCTGCGGCGAAAGGACCGTCCTGATCTCGGCCACGGCGTTGACGAAGTCAGGCTGATCCTGCGGCCCGACGGGCTTGGTCCGGTAGAAGGAGGACGCGCGCAGCAGCCGGACCCCCGGAACCGCCCCCATCCTCTTCAGGGCGTCGCGGCAGCCTTCGGCGGGGTCGCCCAGGTTGGCGCCGATCCCCACGAAGGCGATGACCCCGCGGATTTCCTCGCCCGCCTCCCCCTGGAATCCCATCGCGGCACCGCTATCCGGCCTTCCTCAGCCCCAGGACGTCCCGCATGTCGTAAATTCCGTTGGGCCGGCCGACCAGCCAGAGGGCCGCCCGGATCGCCCCGCGGGCGAAATTGTCCCGGCTGTGCGCCCTGTGGGTGATCTCGATCCGCTCCCCCATGCCGCCGAAGATCACGGTGTGCTCCCCGACGATGTCCCCGGCCCGGATCGTCTGGATTCCGATCTCGTTCTTCTTCCGCTCGCCGACCATCCCCTTGCGGCTGTACACGCCGACCTGGCCCAGGTCCCTCCCGAGCCTCTCGGCGATGACCTCGGCCATGCGGATGGCCGTGCCGCTCGGAGCGTCCTTCTTGTGATGGTGGTGCGCCTCCAGGATCTCCACGTCGTAACCCTCGCCGAGCGTGCCGGCCACGTCGGCCAGGACGTTGAAAAGGAGGTTCACGCCGACGCTCATGTTCGGCGAGATGACGCAGCGGACGCGGCCGGCGAATTCCCGGACCCGCTTCATCTCCTCGCCGGTGACGCCGGTGGAGCCGATCACGATGGCCTTTCCCTTGGACGCGGCGATCTCCAGGTGGCCGAGGGAGGCCGTGTGGGAGGTGAAATCGATGACCACGTCCCCCCGCCCGATCGCCACGGCCAGGTCGTCCTCGATGAGGACGCCGGACCGTCCCAGTCCCAGCCTTTCACCGGCGTCGCTTCCGACAAGGGGATGGCCCTTCATCTCCACAGCGCCAGCCAGTTCGATGCCGTCCGTCTCGGCGATGAGGCTGATGATCCGTCCGCCCATCCTGCCCGCGGCGCCTGTCACAATGGCCCTGACCATGTCGTCCCCCTAGCGGATCAGTCCGTATCCCTTCATGACGGACCTCAAGGTTTCCAGATTCTTCTCCGCCATCCTGCAGAGGGGCAGGCGGAGGTCGTATTCGATCTTTCCCATCAGATGGAGCGCCGCCTTGACGGGAATCGGATTCGTCTCGATGAAGAGGGCGTCGATCAGGGGCGACATCCGGTGGTGGAGCCGCTGCGCCTCCTTGAGATTGCCCGCCGCGAAGGCGTCCACCATGGCCGCCATGTCCGCCGGGGCCACGTTGGAGATGACCGAGATGACCCCCTTGCCCCCCATGGACATGAGCGGCAGCGTGAAGATGTCGTCCCCCGACAGGACATCGAAATCCTTGCCGCAAAGCCGGATCACGTCGCTCATCTGCTTGATGGAACCCGAGGCCTCCTTGACGCCGACGATGTTCGGGATCTTCGCCAGCTTGGCCAGGGTCTCTGGCATGAGGTTGATCCCGGTGCGGCCGGGGATGTTGTAGATGACGATGGGAATCGGGACCTCCTGGGCGATCTTCTGGTAATGCTGGTAGAGGCCTTCCTGGGTGGGGCGGTTGTAGTAGGGGCAGACCATCAATGCGCCGTCGGCCCCCGCCTCCCAGGCGTGGCGGGTCAGGCGCAGCGCCTCCGCGGTGCTGTTGGAGCCGGTTCCGGCGATGACCGGGACCCTCTTTTTCACCGCGTCGATGGTGATCTCGATCACGCGGTCATGCTCCTCGTGGGACAGGGTGGTCGACTCCCCGGTCGTGCCGCAGGGGGCGATTCCGTCCGTCCCGGACGCGATCTGTTCCTCGATCAGCTTCCGCAGGGCCTCCTCGTCCACTTTCCCATTCTTGAACGGCGTAACGATCGCGACAATTGCGCCTCCGAACATACTCCCTCCTTGAACCGATGTTAATGATGGATCCCTGTATCGCGCCGCGGAATTTCTGTCCGTGCCTTCCCGAGCGTTTCTCCTATGGAGTTTTCTTCTCCGGCCCTTTTTCCGGCCTCTTTTCCTGCCCCTTCTCCGGGGTCGCGCTGTCCTTTTGCCCGCTGTCTTTTTGATAGACCAGTCCGGCCTCGTTCGACGCCTCGGAGCACTGGCCCGAACGGCTGCACGCCTGAATGCGGTAGGAATAGTAGCTCCCGTCCCGGACCGTCAGGTCGTAGTACCGGAACCCCTTTTCCCCTTCCCGCGACAGGTTGGCATCGGTGAGCGACGCCGTGGCAAGGGGCTGATACTCCTGAGGGCATCCCGGGCAGGCCAGGCTCCCGTCGAGCGTCACGCTCCTGACGATCTTGAACGAGGCCACGTTCCCCACCAGAGTGGGCACCGTCCAGTCGAGGAGGACCCCCTGGGAGATGGAGGAGGCCTTGAGATCGGCGATGGGCGGAGGAGCCATGATCTGCGGCGGAACCGGGTTACCCTTCAGGCCGCATCCCCCCATGATCAGGGCCATTGCCAACAGGATCGCTGCAGACCATCTCGTGCCGTGTCTTCGTCTCATCGTCCTCCTATCCCCTTGATCCGTCTGGAAACCGTTTCCTCCGCCGTTCCCCCGGTCACCTTGCGGGCATTGACGGACTGACGGGCCGTCAGGCAACCGAAGATGTCCTTTTGAAAACCCGGATAGAATTTCCGGAACTCCGCGAGCTTCAGGTCGGTGAGCGCCTTCTTTTGGCCGATGCAGAAGGCCACCAGCCTGCCCACGATCCCGTGGGCCTCGCGGAACGGCACCCCTTTCATCACCAGGTACTCGGCGACGTCGGTGGCCGTGGAGAACCCTCCCGACGCCCCTGATTCCATCCTCTTCCGGTTGAACCGCAGGCGGCCGATCATGGCGGCCAGGATCGCCAGGGAAGCCTTGACCGTGTCGACCGCGTCGAAGAGGGGTTCCTTGTCCTCCTGGAGGTCGCGGTTGTAGGTCATGGGCAGGCCCTTGAGGATCGTAAGCATCGCCACCAGATCGCCGTAGACGCGCCCCGTCTTGCCGCGGATCAGCTCCGCCACGTCCGGGTTCTTCTTCTGCGGCATGATGCTGCTTCCGGTCGTGAAGGCATCGGCGATCTCCACGTAGCCGAATTCGTCGGTAGACCACAGGACCAGGTCCTCGCAGAAGCGGCTCATGTGCATCATGACGAGCGAGGCCGCGAAGAGGAACTCGGCCGCGAAGTCGCGGTCGGAAACCGTATCCATGCTGTTGGCGGTGACTTTCGGAAAGCCCAGGAGCCTGGCCACGTACTGGCGGTCGATGGGAAGCCCGGTTCCGGCCAGGGCCGCCGCCCCGAGCGGCATCTCCTCCACCCGCTTGAGGCAGTCGCGGAGGCGTCCCTCGTCCCGGTCGAGCATCTCCCAGAAGGCCAGCAGGTAATGGGCCAAAAGGACCGGCTGCGCCTTCTGCATGTGGGTGTATCCGGGCAGGACCGTGCTGGCCTCCTTTTCAGCCTGCTCCAGGAATCCCGCCTTGAGCTCGCCCAGCAGTCGTATGATCTGCCCGATCTCGTCGCGCAGGTATAGGCGGATGTCCAGGGCGATCTGGTCGTTGCGGCTCCTGCCGGTGTGGAGTTTGCCGCCGGCCTCGCCGATCCGCTCGATCAGGGCCTTTTCGACCGCCATGTGGATGTCTTCGTCATCCTGGCTGAAGGAAAAGAGGCCCTGCTCGATCTCTTCCTGTATCGCCCCAAGGCCGGCCACAATCGCCTTCGCCTCGGCCCGGGTCAGGATTCCCTGCCTGGCCAGCATCCTGGCGTGGGCGATGCTCCCCTCGATGTCGTAGCGGTAGAGCCTCCGGTCGAAATGGATGGACGCGGTGAAGGCCTCCACCGCCTGATCGGTCGGTTCGTTGAATCTCCCTCCCCAGGGTTTCTCCTTTTTCTTCATGCGATGTCATCCCTGACCCG
>CAYOGU010000233.1:0-6083 GCA_964403345.1 uncultured Syntrophus sp.
CATCCAGTGCCAGGACAGCCGGCAGGTGCTGGACATCCTGGGCCGGCAGAACGTCGGTCTGGTCCTGCTGGACCTCACCATGCCCCACCTGTCCGGGGAAGAACTCCTCACCCAAATTGCCGAACGTTTCCCCTCGGTCCTCGTCATCATCATCACGGGATTGAACCAGGTCGAAGGAGCGGTCCGCTGCATGAAGCTCGGGGCCTTCGACTACTACGTGAAGACCACCGAAAGGAACCGAATCGTCACCGGGATCCTGCATGCCGTCCGGATTATCGAACTGCAGCGGGAAAGCAGCGAGGTGAGGAGCCGGCTCTTATCCGACCGCCTGGAGACGCCCGAACACTTTGCCGACATTGTCACGGTCAGCAAGAAGATGTTCTCGATCTTCCAATACATCGAGGCCATCGCCGCCAGCAGGCAACCGGTGCTGATCACCGGAGAGAGCGGCGTAGGCAAGGAGTTGATCGCCAAGGCGCTTCACCGGACCAGTTCCCGGGACCAGGCCATGATCGCCCTCAACATCGCCGGACTTGATGACAACATGTTTTCCGACACCCTCTTCGGCCACGCCCGCGGGGCCTTCACCGGCGCAGAGGAGGCCCGTCGCGGGCTGGTGGAGCAGGCCGGGGAAGGGATCCTCTTTCTCGACGAAATCGGGAACCTGAGCCCAGCCTCGCAGGTCAAGCTGCTGAGGCTTCTGCAGGACGGCGAGTACTACCCGGTGGGGAGCGACCAACTCAAGTATTCGAAGGCCCGGATCGTCGTGGCCACCAACCAGGACCTGCTCGGCAAGGAAAAAACCGGAGAGTTCCGGAAGGACCTGTACTACCGGCTGCAGACCCACCACATCCACGTCCCGCCCCTCAGGGAGCGTAAGGAGGACATCCCCCCGCTGGTAAACCACTTCGCCGAGCAGGCCGCCCGGGAATTCGGCAGGGAAAAGCCGGAAATCCCCAAACAGGTGCCAATGCTGCTGGCCCAGTACGATTTCCCCGGAAACATCCGTGAGCTCCGTTCCATCGTCTTCGACGAGGTGAGCCGCAACAGGACGGTGCTGCCAGCCGAGGAGATCCGGAAAGCCATCAGCAACCGGCAGTCGATTGACCTTTCCTCCGGCGACGAGGACCGGGAATCCCTGTTCCGGTCGTTTCTGGCAGTGCAGCAGCTGCCCACCTATGCCGAGGTGGAAGAGATCCTCACCGAAGCGGCCCTGCACAGGGCCGAGGGAAACCAGACCCTGGCGGCCCGGATGCTCGGCATTTCCCAGCCCGGCCTGAGCAAGCGGCTCCATTCCCGCAAGAAGGAAACAAAGGAGTAGCCCCACCCCTGTTTTCCATAACTGGACTCATAACCCATCCCTCCGGTTATTTTGATAAGAGTCCATGATATTTTTAGCTATTTTCCGATACGTCCGGATCGGCACCATTCCCTCGGTTATGGACCGTCTGTCCCCACTCCGTCAGGAATCCATACAATCACGTATTATCAACTAGTTACATCAAAGACACCGGTGGCACACCGCTTGCTCTCAAAGAAAGGCATCTGTCCTCGATGTCCCTGCGGAAGTTGCCGGGCTCATCCGCAGGCCCTCTGTGGGTCCCGGAATGCGGGGCAGGAGAAGGTTAAAGAAAGGAAAGGAGAAGCAAGGATGAAACAGAAAAGTCAAGATTGGCTGGGACGGATCACCGGCCTGGCGGTCCTCTTAGCGTTGGTCCTGGGCGGGAACGCCTATGCGGCTGAGCAGGTCACCCTGCAGGTTCTGGACCCGCGCGCGGAACTGATGAGCGCGCCGGCGGCGCCGATCAATGCCCGCCTCAAGACCTTGGCGGGGAAAAAAATCGGGATACTGAACAACACCAAACCGGGGGCGGATTACTTCCAGCCTTATGTCATGCAGGTACTGAAGGACTCCTACCCGACCATCGAGTTCAAGGCGTGGAATATCTCCTACAACGATTATCCCAAGAAGGCCGATGAACTGAAGGCCCTTGCCGCCTGGAGCGACGGCGTCATCGGCCTTCTGGGCGACTGAGGCTCCTGCACCGCCAAGGCCACGCGTGACGTGGCTGCAATCGAAAAGCTCGGAAAGCCCTCAGTCTTCCTAGTCACATCCCCCTTCTTAGATGATTCAAGAAACGCGGCGGTAGGGGCCGGTTATCCGGATATGCCGATCATCGCCCTTCCCGTGGCCACGACGGCCGGCAAACCTGCCGAAGATCTGCTCCCCGTGGCCAAACAGGTGCGCCAGACCGTCATTGACGCCCTGACCAAGGAACCCAAAAACAGGGTCGTCACCGAAGCCAAGCCCGTGCAGGCCAAATCGGCGGCATTACTCAAGTTCACTGGCAATACCCAGGCAGAGGCTGCGGAAAAGATGGAAAAACACTTCCTGGCCAACCGTTGGAGCGACGGTCTGCCCACGGTGCCTCCGACGCCCGAAGCGGTCGAAGCCATGCTCAAGGGGACCGACCTGCCCCGCGATCACGTGGTCGGCATTGTGGATCCGAAACACGGGATCGCGACCGTGGAGAAGATCGCCATCAATGCGGTCATGGCCGGGGCGCGCCCCGCTTATATGCCTGTTATTATCGCGGCGGTGGAGGCCCTCGCGGATAAGGCCTTCGACCTCTACGGCGTGCAGGTCACGACCGGCCTCAATGCACCGCTCGTGATCGTCAGCGGCCCGATCATCGACGCCCTCAATATCAACTACAGCTTCAGCACCATCGGGCCGGGCTGGCGCGCCAACAGTACGATCGGCCGTGCGACCCGGCTCGCGCTGATCAACCTGGGCCAAGCCTGGCCGGGCATCAACGACATGAAGGATCTGGGCAACCCGGCGAAATTCGGCATCGTCATGGCCGAGAACGACAGGCAGACCCCGCCGGGCTGGCAGACCATGCGCGAACGGGAAGGTTTCAGCAAAGGGGCCAGCACCGTCAGCGTCTACGCGGCCCAGAGCTTCCGGCAGATCCACGACAGCCAGAAGTACCTGGCGGCTTCGAAGAAACCGGAACCGATCGTCGACCCCATGATCGCCCGCCTGATGAGCACCTCGCTCAACGCCACGGCAGAACAGTGGGGTGAGGAGATCGTGATCGCCTTCAGCCCGACCATGGCCGAGAACCTCAAGAAATTCGGCTATGATCCGGAAAAGATCCAGAAGGAGTTGTACGAGAAGGGAAGGATCCCTCGTGACATCTTCGGCCCACGCCCCCTTGGGACCTTCGCGGTGACCAGCGGGATCCCGAAATGGATCGATGACCTGCCCGATGACGGCCTGGTCCCGGTTGTCCCGAAACCCGAGGACATCAAGATCATGGTCGCCGGCGGCAAGGGCGGAGGGGTCAGCTACCTCATCGACCGATGGGGATTCGGCAATTCGCGTTATGTCACCAAGGAAATCAAACTTCCGAAAAACTGGGACGCCTTGCTCAAGGATCTCAAGGGATGGGAGACTCCCATCACGGTGAAGTAAAGGATCAATAAGGCAAGCAACAGCCCCCTGGCGGGGGAATCGGCCAGTAACCCGGTTCTCCCGCACCCTCCGGCCTCCCTTTGGGGGCCGGGGGTGAATATAGACGTTACAGCGGAGGAAGAGATGGCAAAACAGATGAAACGCAACTATCCATGGCTTTTGTACTTTTTGGCGCTGGCCTTCCTGCTGGCCGCGACACCCGCGGCGGCGCTGGACATCCCGTCGATCGCCCCGGCCGAAGTCAAAAAGATGATCGAGTCCCAAGGGACCGATTTTCTGGTCGTGGATGTCCAGCCCAAGGAGGTCTACGAGGAAGGCCATGTGAAAGGGGCCGTGAGTTTTCCATGGGAGACGAAGTTGAAGAATTCCGGGAATCTTCCGAAGGACAGAACGCTTATCCTCTACTGCGACTGTGCCCACGAGGAGGATTCGATCGATACGGCCACGCAGCTGATCGAGAAGTTCGGGTACAAGAACGTGAAGCTGCTGGAAGGGGGATGGTCCAAGTGGCAACAGTTGGGCTACCCCGTGGACAAAAAGTAATGTGAGAAGAAGGAGAAAGAAATGAAAAACAACAAATGGCTATCGCTTGCGATAGCCTGGTCGGCCGTATTTCTGGTGGGGCTTCCCGTTGCCTCGCCGGTCCTGGCGGCCAAGGAGAAGGTTCCCATGGTGGGGCCGGTCACCCTCAACGCCCATCCCAAGAGCCTCGAGGGCAAGACCGTCGTGCTTCGGTGGAACAGCAAGTTCAACGGGGACAAGTTCCTCGATCGCCTTGGAGAGCTCCTGGCCCAGAAGGTTCCGAAGGTCAAGATCGTCAAGATGTATCAAGTGGATCCTTCCACTGTGGCCGTCTCCAAAGACATGGACGAAAGCCTGAAGACCGCGGCCAAGATCGCGGAACGCAAACCCGATCTGGTCATTGCCTCGCAGGCGGACTGCGGGCACTGCACCGCCATGCTGGTCGTGGACCAGCTCAATCTGGAGAAAAAAGGCATCCCCACGGTGACGGTGACGACGACGGCTTACGAGAAAGTGGTCAAGGCATCCATGAAGGAGCAGGGGATCTCGGAGATGTCCATGGTGACGGTGCAACATCCCATCGGCGGCCGCAATGACGCCGAGACAAAGCAGTTGGTGGACGGTGCCTTCGCAGCCATTCTCAATGCGGCGACGCAGTGGCAGCCGTCGAAGTAGAAAGGATCTGAACGTATGGATACAACAGTGCAAAATGTCGAACACATGGATACCCCAAAGGAAGGGTGGTCCGGCAGAGTCGTCGGCAACCGGTATCTGGTTCTGATATGCCGGTTGTTTCTGGGAATCATTTTCCTACTGTCGGCCATCGGCAAGCTAATGGACCTGCAGGGGTCCGTGGATGCGGTCTATAGTTTCAATGTCTTCCCCCTGGGCTTTGCCCATTTTGCCGGTCTCGTGGTGCCTTTCATCGAACTGCTGATGTCCCTGGCGCTGCTTTTCGGGGTATTGACCCGTCTGGCCGCCCTGGGAGCCTCGATCATGAGCGTGGCGTTTTTCCTTGTCAAGGCGCATGTGCTTCTCATTCAGGGACGTCAAATCGATTGCGGATGTTTCGGCGCCCTGATGAGCACCATGGCATCGGTGACCATCTACATGGATATTCCGATGCTTCTCATGGGGCTGGTGATCATGGCCGCTCCGGCTGCGGCCCGACACTGGGTCGCCTCCGGCAAAGGGCTTCCGGAGGCCTGGAAGAAGAAACTGGATCTCGTCTGGTGAGGGCCCGAAGAGCGCTGAAACCCCTCATCCCCTCTGCAACAAGCAGGGTGTGTACGGAACGGCCTAGCCCGTTCGTGATCATAGAAGATAGGGCGAGAAGAGGGAACAGGCGCTCATCGGGCAGAAATAGAAATGGCTGAAACGTCCCTTCCCGCACATGGGCAGGACGGGACGAGCAAGGCGCCCGTCCCGGACGCAGAGTTAACACAAAATCAGAAAGGTGTGATTTACGATGGAAAGATGGAAGAAAGGTTTTTGGGGGTTGGCCCTGGTGGCCTGTCTCACCCTTCCCCTGCCGGCTTTCGCCATGGAAGCGGTGCAGAATTGGGAGGTCCTCAACCCGCAGGGAATGATCGCCATCCAGGAGATCAAACTCGCCCCGCGGCTGACGACCCTAGAGGGAAAGACGATCGTTCTGCGCTGGAACGGCAAGCACAACGGGGACAACTATCTCAACCGCATTGCAGAACTCCTGGCGCAAAAGGTCCCGAGCGCCAAGGTGATTAAACTCTATGAAGTGGACAAGTCCACCGTGCGGACCAGCAGCTCCAACGCCGAGTCGCTGAGGATCGCCAACGTCATCAAGGGGATGAAGGCCGACCTCGTCATCGCCTCGCAGGCCGATTGAGGGTCCTGCACCTCATGGCTGGTAGTTGACCAGTCCCAACTTGAAAAACTAGGCATACCGACCGTTACCGTCACCACTAATGCATTCATTTCTCTCTCCCGGACCACCATGGAGAGCATCGGCTTGGCCGACATGGCCTTTGTAGAAGCCAAGCACCCGATGGGCATGCTGCCCCTGGCCGAGATCCGCGCCCAGGCCGATGAAACCTTCAACGAA
>CAYOGU010000234.1:0-6051 GCA_964403345.1 uncultured Syntrophus sp.
TCGCCAGACTCTTGGCGATGAGGCCCTGAAGGCCGATTCCGTCCGCCCATTTCAGGGCGTCCAGGTAATCTTCCACGCACAGGAGCGAAGGGGTGTTGATCGTGTCGCCCTCGAAGATCGCCCGGTTCAGCTTGCCGCCCTTCTTCAGTCGGAAGATCTTGGGGAGCGGCCAGGGCGGATCGTAGGATTCGATCCGCTCCACGGCCCGGGGGCCCAGGACCAGCATCCCGTGGCCTGCCTCGCCGCCGAGGCACTTCTGCCAAGAGAAGGTGACCACGTCGGTCTTGGACCAGTCGATCGGCATGGCGAAGGCGGCGCTCGTGGCGTCGCAGAGAGAGAGGCCCTTGCGGTCAGCCGGGATCCAGTCCCAGTTGGGGATCTTCACCCCGCTGGTGGTCCCGTTGGCGACGAAGACCACGTCCTGGTTCCAGTCGACGGCCGCGAGGTCCGGGATCTGCCCGTAATCGGCCCTCAGGATCGTGGGATTGAGCTTCAACTGCTTGGCGACGTCCGTGGCCCACCCTTCCGAGAAGCTCTCCCAGACCAGGACCGTGGCAGGCCTGGCGCCCAGAAGGCTCCACATGGCCGCCTCGAAGGCCCCCGTGTCCGAGGCTGGCATGATGCCCGCCAGATAGTTTTCGGGGATTCCGAGGATCCGTTTGGTCTCATTGATGGCTTGGCCTAGTTTTTCCTTGCCCAGCGAGGATCGGTGGGAGCGGCCGACGGCGGCGCCTTTAAGAGAATCAAGGTTCCATCCGGGTCGCTTGCTGCATGGTCCTGATGCGAAATTGGGGTTGCTCATACGCTTTCCATTTCCTTTCTTGAATTTTGTATGAAAAAGAGCGATTGAGACTTTACATACCAAGATTGTGAGGATTTCTCAACCCTTTTCGGTTTCGGTCGACGGCCGGAATGGGAAAGGGTAAGCATTCGAAAAAAGAGAGATTACCCTTATTCCGCACCTGTTCGGTCAATGGTTCCCGCGGGGAATCGTCTTTTCCCGCTTCTTTTCTCCCGTACCAGTTTTTTCGCTTCGAACAGCTCCCGGGTTAACGTGAGATAGAAATTCTTTTCGTCCGAGGTCATGCGGAATTTCGCGATCAGGCGAAGCTCCCGGGCCGGCGGCCGGATGGTGTACTGCGTCACGGCCTCATAGGTAGCGCGGGCCGGGTCGTTGTCGTTCACCTTCCAGGTGTTCTTCTCATGCATATGCTACTTGGTGTCCCGGATGATCATCCGCTGATTGATTCCGCAGGTATAGAGCGACGCACCGGTCCGCGGGTCGTAGTCGATATGGGTGCTTTTCCCTTCGTCCTCTTCCTCGTACGAGGCGTCGGGCGGCCATTCCTCCTTCTCGGGCTTGGGCAGATCACAGGCTTTGGTGAGCGGGTTCTTCTCAACGACAGGCAAATCGATGGATGTGTCGGATCTCGGATAGAGCTTCGTGGACCCTTTATGGGGATTCGGCCAGGCCATGGGGAACTGCGCGTTGTTGATGGACAGGCGGATCTTGTGCTTCGTCCTGAACCGCTAGGTCGTGAAGTGAATCTCGGCGGCAAGCTTGGTCTCTTCACCAGGGACCAGCGGAGATTGCTTCAAACGGGATTCGCGGTCAGCCGGGTTGATGAGGGTCCCGCTGATCAGAGACACTTTCCCGTCCGGTCACACGTTCTCCAGCCTCACCGACCATTGGTAGAGCGGGGCATCCGCCGAAACGGTCAGGTTGACTTTGGGAAGCCCCATGATCTCGACGGATTCCTTCAGGGGCTCGGAATCGAACACCGTGCTGCGTTGATCGTCGAAAGCCATGTTGCCGCTCGTCTTTCCCCACCGTCCGTGAATGCCTGACCCGGCGCCTGCCTTGTAGGCGAGCATGTATGGCTTGGCATTATCGGGAGGAGCGGAGGCCAGCCTGCGATTCTCTCCCTGGTAAAACCGGCGCTCTTTGATGCCGCCGACTGGCCAGTTGCCGCACCGCCATTCTCCGGGCGTGGTGATGATGTCTTCCGAAGGCGGGACGCTGTCCCGCATGAATACCGCGAACCGGGGTTCGCCCATGCTGCCGTTGTCGATCCCCTTCAGCCAATGGTCCCACCATTTCAGCGCCTTCTTTCGCCACTCGTAGTTCGGGCCCGGAGTCCCGGTTCCCTGCCATTCGTGCTTCCATGGCCCGATATCCGCCTTGACCTGCGGTTTGGGCGAGTTCAGCAGCCGCACCACGGTATCGCGATACCCGTCAAGGAGCCCGCCGATGATGTACACGGGAATCGCTACGCCGGACTGGAACCGTACCGACCCCTTGCGCCAGAAGGGACCGTCCGCAAGATTCTCCTTCCACTTGAAATTCCAGGAGGGCTGGTCGAGGCGATTGGCGAAGAACTCCTGTGTCAGGGCATATCTTCTCGTGTCGGGGAGGGCATTGTAGGTCTCGATCATCGCTTCCCACACGTCGGAGTGCATGACGCCGTCGATGAAATGGACATCCAGTAGGAGACCGCCAGCTTGACGCCGTCTGGCATGGTCAGGGTTCCCCGCTCCACCGTGAACGCATAGCCTCCCCCTGTCGCTGACGGAACATCGCCTTCCTCCTCCTCTTCCAGCGCGGCTTCTGTAGCCGCAAAAACCGCGCCCCCGTATAAGGGCGCGAGAACGATACAGAATAAGGAAAGAGTCAACAGGATGGCCAGATGCTTCTTCATGCATGCTCCTTTCGGCTTCGAGGGGTATTCCCATGTAATCACCCCATCGAACCGGTCTTGACGACGCGGGACACTCTGAGAACTGGTTCGGATGGGAGAGCCATCGGCATGCCAGGTGCAGGAAAGCATGATGCGACCGATTCTTCAAGCTTTTCCTGCACCGCCCCGTCGTGGCGGCCTGCCTGCTCCGTGGGCAGTATGCCCGAAGAAGTGGGAGCATCTTTCGTGCCATGACCTAAACTGCTTAAATCTCGTGGTAACGGCAGCAGGGATTCCCCCCTGGAGCCATTCCATTCCCTGCCCACAACGTGGGCACTTCCATCGGAAAGCATGCCGGTGGACGATCCTTCCCGCGTGAAGATATCTCTTGAAAAATCGCCACGAATCGTGATTATGGGGCGATTGGTACGAGGATTGCTCTATTGGAAGAAGGCGCCAACAACAAATTAAAAGATCGGAGGAAGGTTGTCATGTCGAACAGTACGCGAAGCCTGAAGCGAAACGGCCTTGCCCTGCTCCTGTCCCTTTTTTCCCTCTTTGCCGCGTCCGGTGCCTTCGCCTATACCTGGACCGTCGAGTGGCCCAAGGACCTGGACGGCAAGAATTGCCATATCTTCACCCACGACAGAACGGGGAATGGCGGCTCCAAGGTCATGAATCCGGGCGAGACGTGGACCTGGTCGTCGGGCCTGAACGGAAACTCCCCTCTCTCCACGATCGATGGGTGGTGCGAAAATCCCCCCGGACCCGTGCAGACCTCCATGCACCTGGTGAGCCGGACCTGTGACGGACAGGACTTCACAACGTCGGTCTCGGGCAACATCTCCTGTACCCAGAACGTACGCGTGAAACTCTGCCAGAAGGGGACGGGCGGCGATGCGGGATTCTGTCCCAATTGACGACCGCTCAACCCGTTCATCCCTTGATTCTCCGGACTTAGCAACCCGAGTGCGGGCGCGCCAATCCGCTCCGTGCACGGTCATGGGTGCACCTGTACCGGTGAAACACCACCTCCGGGTTCCGCCGGTGACGCCGCCCCAATTTCCGTTGACGCCCTGAAGGTGAAAAGGTATGTAGCCGAAAGAGGAACGAATTGCCGGCGGGAGGAGGGTCCGTGAAAAAGATCAGGACGATGTTTTTCTGCCAGAACTGCGGCCAGCAGTCGGCGAAATGGCTGGGGAGGTGTCCAGCCTGCGGCGAGTGGAACCGTTTCGTCGAGGAGGAGGTCCGCGACACCGATCCGTCCCGGCCGAACGTCCGCTTCGAGGGGGTCCCCCAGTCCATCGAGGCGATCCCGGCCGACGAGGGGGAGAGGATGTCCACGGGGATGGCGGAGATGGACCGCGTCCTGGGCGGCGGGATCGTCGGAGGCTCCGCGATCCTCGTGGGGGGCGATCCCGGGATCGGAAAATCGACGCTGCTCCTGCAGGTCCTCGAGAAGCTGGCCGAAAGGGGGCTCACGGTCCTGTACGTCTCGGGCGAGGAATCGGCCCGGCAGATCAAGCTCCGGGCCAAGCGGCTCGGGGCGTCGGCCAAGGAGCTCCTCGTTCTGGTCGAGGTGGAACTGGAGGGCATCCTGTCCCGGATCCAGGAGATCCAGCCGGCCGTGGCGGTGATCGATTCGATCCAGACCGTCTACTCCACGGTCCTGGCCTCGGCGCCGGGGAGCGTCGGCCAGGTGCGGGAGTCTTCCGGAAGGCTGATCGTCGCCGCCAAGAAAACAGGCATCCCGGTCTTCCTGGTCGGCCACGTCACCAAGGACGGCTCCATCGCCGGCCCCAAGGTCTTGGAGCACATGGTCGACACGGTCCTCTACTTCGAGGGGGATTCGGGCCACGCCTATCGGGTCATCCGGGGGATCAAGAACCGCTTCGGCCCCACCCACGAGATCGGGGTCTTCGAGATGCGGGACACGGGGCTCACGGAAGTCGCCAACCCCTCGGCCTTTTTTCTTGCTGAGCGGCCCGAGGGGGCATCGGGATCGGTCGTCGTGCCGAGCATGGAAGGGACCCGGCCGATCCTGATCGAAGTCCAGGCCCTGGTCAGCCCGACAAGCTTCGGGATGCCCAGGCGCACGGCGATCGGCGTGGACCACAACCGGGTGTCGCTCCTTACGGCCGTCCTGGACCGCATCTGCGGCATCCACCTGGGCGGGAGCGACATCTTCCTGAACGTGGCCGGAGGGGTGAAGGTCGACGAGCCGGCGATCGACCTGGGGGTCGTCGCGGCGATGGCATCGAGCTTCCTCGACAAGCCGATCAAGGCCGGGACCGTCGTCTTCGGGGAGGTCGGGCTCACCGGCGAGATCCGGGGGATTTCCCAGACCGAGATCCGGATCCGGGAGGCGGCCCGCATGGGCTTCACCCGTTGCATCCTCCCCCGGACGCAGGGCCGGGAAGGCCCCCCCGGCACCCCGATCGAACGGATCCCGATCGGGTCCCTGAGGGAACTCACCGGACATCTGTTTTAAGGGTTCCGGTGCCATAAAAAAATTATTTCCAGTGCCTTGACAGGGCAAAATTGATGCATATGATAGGCGAAATCCGTGGAACCAGACTGACGAGATTGAGGTCTAATTATAATAAGAAAGGAGAAGTTAAAGCATGAAGATCAGACCATTACAGGATAGGGTGATTGTCAAGAGGCTCGAGGAGGAGGAGAAAACAAAGGGGGGGATCATCATCCCCGACACCGCTAAAGAGAAACCCATGGAAGGCCTCGTGATCGCCGTTGGCAAGGGCAAAACCGCGGATGATGGAAAGCTGATCAAACTGGACGTCAAGGCGGGCGACCGGATCCTGTTCGGGAAGTATGCGGGCACCGAGGTCAAGATCGACGGTGTGGAGCATCTGATCATGCGCGAGGACGACATCCTCGGAATCATCGAAAAGTAATCATTAATTGAGCATATCGAAGGAGGTAGGATCAATGGGAGCTAAGATACTTCAGTACGACGAGGAAGCGAGGAAGTCGATTCTCAAAGGGGTCAATACCCTGGCCGATGCGGTCAAGGTCACCCTGGGACCCAAAGGCCGCAACGTCATCATCGACCGCAGCTACGGCGCCCCCAACGTCACCAAGGACGGCGTGACCGTCGCCAAGGAGATCGAGCTGGAGGACAAGTTCGAGAACATGGGCGCCCAGATGGTGAAGGAAGTCGCCAGCAAGACCAGCGACGTGGCCGGCGACGGAACCACCACCGCCACCATCCTGGCCCAGGCGATCTTCCGCGAGGGCGCCAAGAGCGTGGCCGCCGGCAGCAATCCCATGGACGTGAAGCGCGGGATCGACAAGGCAGTCGACGCCGTCGTGAAGGAACTCAAGAAACTCAGCAAGCCCACCAAGGACGCCA
>CAYOGU010000235.1:0-6040 GCA_964403345.1 uncultured Syntrophus sp.
ACCGATACATTGCTGATCTCTCCTGCCCAAGATCGCTTCAAAACAATCCCGTCCAGGTAAACATAGGGAATGGTCTCATCAATCGGCCGATTTCGCCATTCTTCGATCTTCTCGTAGACCTTCTTGTTGAGGTTGCTGATTGTCCCTGGGCTTACCTTCGTCCCCCATAAGGCCTCTGTAATGCTCTCAACCCGGCGTACCGATACCCCCGCTAAATACATCTCGATCAGCGCCTCTTCAACTGACGCCTCTCGTCTCCGATACCGCTCGATGATCGCCGTCTCAAAGGTCTGTTGCCGCAGCTTCGGAACCTTCAACGTCACTTACCCTGCCCTCGTCTGCAGCTTCCGCTGGTAATGGCCCGCCCGTGTATCCTTCCGAGCACGGTTCCTCTGGTACTTCTCAGTGTTACAAAGCCTCTCCGCTTCCGCATCCAGAAGCCCATTCAGCGTCTCTTCAACCGTGCTTCGGACCAACTTCCCAAGGTGATCCCGGATCGCTTCCTCATTTATCTGGATGACTTTTTCCTTATCCTGTGTACAATCTCTCCTCACGGCAGTTGCCTCCTTTCAAGATTTCGAACCTATGTTTCCCAACTAAGTTCTTATCTCGAAAGAGCACTGCCGTACTACTTCAAAAAAGCGAAAAATATTTTACGTTATCCAATGATCTGGGTTTCCGTAAAACGTGCCTTCTTCATCAGAGCCTCCTGGACGTATTATGCCAGAAAACTCTACTTTATGCATGGCACACTTTTAGGGGAAGCTTACGGGTCGTTCCGTGGATCCACGAGGTAATCGCTCAAGACAAGGATCCTGATTTCCTTGATCCCCGAGAGTTTCTTGTCGTTGGTTAAAAAGGCATCCGCTTCGGCGTCCAGTGCGGCGGCAATCTGCACGGCATCCACGGTCTTGAGATGGGGATACTTCCCCCGAAGAACGCCCGCCGCCTCGCCGACGGTTTCGGTAATCGGAAGCATGGTCAGGTTCGGCCCGTTCTTGAGATAGGTCTTGAACTTCTCCACCAGATCGTCATTCCCTGACTCCACCGGCTTCGGCAAGACCTCCGAAAGGGTCAGGACCGATGTAAAGGCCTGAAGCCGTCCACCATCCATCAGGTCGATCACCTGGCGGACGAGTGGACCGAATTGGTCATGGGCCTCGATGAAATAGATAACCGGCGCGGTATCCAGAAATACTGTTTTGATCTGTCCGAGCGCTTCGGAAAGAGTCATATCCGCTCTTCCCTCGCCCGATTCACATAATCCTGAGCGTCATCCCCCCGCCAGATCCCTTTCCCGGATCCGTAAAGATCGTTCCAGTTGAGCGTTATCCCGGATTTTGTCTGGACGGAGCGAACCCGCCTGGCGATGCGCTCAATCAGATGAATCTGCTCCGACACGGGCAGATTTATGATCTGGCTTTCTATCTTGTCTAAATTATTCGCGGACCGCATAAAGCCCTCCCTATTGCCTCTGAATTTCCTCTGATAAAAATATTGTCTCTTGATGGCAATCATGCGTTGTAGAGCGCTATAAAGTCAAGCCTTTTCGTAGAATCCGGATTATGTGACCCTTAGACGCCAGCGAGGCTACTGGCGTTTTATGACCGATAAAATAGCGTCTTCATTCTGCCGGATATAGGCCGCATAATCAACTTCTCTATGGCTGGTATCGACTTCGCCGGGAACGGCATGGGTAAAGTGATCGATGATCGTCCCCGCTGCTGCATCGGGGTCGTCATTGGGGATGGCCAATACATGACGAGATTCCGGGTCGATATGAAGCCCCTGGTCATTTAAGCTTTGAACCATGTCGGGTCTATCGGTGATAACGCTGACATTGCAGTACAAAGCTTCCATGACCAAATTTGAAAATACGAGAAACGGCAAATCCTTCTGTAGAAAAAAGGTGCCATTTACGGATTGCATCAATCTTGGCATCTCCGCGGGATGAACGGATTCCTTCCATTCGATTATCGAACCGACTCTGTCCTCAACGTATTTCCTGAAGTCTATGAAGCCGATCCCTTGGGACACTATGAGGTAATGGCAACGATCTCCAAGGCTCTTCATGATGTCGATAGCCCTGTGCCACCCTTTATGTCGCCAATAATAGTTGGCCTTTCCGATAAGGGCTAAAGTGGGCTTTAATTTATCGTTTGTTGCGGGTTTAAAAAAAGACGGATCGGGAACATAGGGAGGGATTGAAAAAACTCGGTTTGATAAACCGCAAAAAACCTCGTGATGTTCTCTGTCCGTAATGACAGTACTTGCGCCTTTAAATGCCTTCGCGAGCAGGTTCGCCCAAATCCCCTTGTCCATAAATTTATTTAGATCGGAACCACCATGACGAAGCAGAAATGGTATCCCCGTCATTCGGCCTGCCAGGCACCCCACCAGACCATAGGGGATCAGGTATCCCGTATCGATGACATCCGCACCATGCCTGTCAACTACTTCCAGCGCCGTATTCAACAGTGCCAATGACTGGTGTGGATCATTTGGGATGTGCCAGGGAATCTTTTCCTGAGGGCGATGAATGTGGAGATTATTTACGGGGACCTGATCTTGGAAAGCGGGAGAACAGTAATCGGCATCGATATTCTTCCTATCCGTAACGACATGCACGGTATGGCCCCTTTCGGCCAGGGCCCTGCATAGCCAATAGGTCTTGGCGGCGATTCCGCCTTCAAGAGGCGGGTATTTGCTGATGCAGATTATTCGGGCCATACCCTTGCCAATAGCGATTCCTCAGGAGGATTCGTTTCTCTGTGGTCCCATCCCCGAAAAAAGATGTGCTCAAATAGGTCATAGAGGAGCAGATTCATCTTCGATCCCAAAATACCACCCAAGGGATGCTTTTTGAGTTCGTCATCGGATATTGCCGCTGCTACTTGGCCTTCGATAGCCTTATCGATCGTCGAGACCGCCTCAGGCATGCCGTATTTCAACCGGTCATAAACCCATCCGATGCCGGCATCCTCAAAGTCCTTCCGAAAGGCATCTTTTAGGATCCTCTTTGTCGTCTTCTTATCAGGCGTCTTGTATTCGATGGGCAGCTCCATTGCATATTGGGACAGATCGTCGTCGAGGTAGAGAGGCCGAATCTCAAATCCGAAAGCCCCGGCCGAACGATCGACGCTCTGCAGGTGGTAATTCGACAATCCCGCTCTCAGGAGGTGATCGAAGAGATTACGCTGGTAAATCCTTTCGTCTTCCGGTTCGGGAAACAGGTGATTCACATAGGCAGACATCCGGTCGTTGGGCAGGATATCCTGAAGGTTGCTGCGTATCCTATCTGCAAAGCCCAGCGGATGCGTATAAATCCAATAGTAGCCGCCGAAGAGTTCATCCGCCCCTTCCCCGGAGAAGGCCACCTTGACATTCTGAGAGACGTGATGGGACAACAAATGAAAAGCAATGCCGCCCTGGATGTGGAATACGCCCCCGGCCATCAGGCTTTCAAAATGGGCCATGTAATCGGGAATCGCCCGCCAGTAATCCCGTGCCGTGACGGAATATTCGTGATGCTTCGTTCCCAGGGCCTGTGCCACTCGCCGGGCCGCCTGGAAATCGACATTTTCCTCGACATCGCCCAATGTGAACGTCTGAACCGGGTATCCCAACAACCGCCTTGCCACTAATGCCATCGTCGAGGAATCTACCCCTCCGGAGAGATAGATCCCCTTTTCCATCCGGCCATGTCGGGACATACTTTCAACAGCTTTGATCACATGCTCCCTGACCCTAGTGCAGGCCTCTTCATAATCCGGGGAACCATTGCCATTGAGGAATCTCGCTGGCGGCAGTATCCCGAATCGCTTTGTTTCAACGGCCCCGTCAGTTGAGAAGGCAAGAACAGTCCCAGGGTGTATCTGGCGAACGCCTTCAAAAAAAGTCGCTTCGGGATCGGTAACGTACCCAAACACCCTTGTTTCTTCCAGAGCCATCCTGTTCAGCGAAGGCGTGACCCGAGGATGGCTGAAGATCCCTTTGATCTCAGAGGAAACAAGGACAGCGCCACCCGCTTTTGCATAATGCAGCGGTTTGATCCCGAAACGGTCCCTGGCCAGAATCAAGCGCTGACCATCGAGAATCGCGATGGCAAACATGCCTTTCAGATGGCCGGCAAAATCCAAACCGTACAGCTCATAAAGGCGGGCAATGAGTTCCGCTTCCGAGTTACTCCGATGCGGAATCCCTTTCCCCGTTAGGTTCTGCCAAAGATCGTCGTAGTTGTAGATCTCGCCATTGAGTAGGACAATGTGACCAGTAATCGGATCAATATGGATCATCGACCCATCGGAATCACCGAAGATCGACAGGCGGCATGCTGCGATTCCGTGGCGGCCGTTTTCCAAGATCTCGAAGCTGTCAGGCCCCCGATGGCGAGCGGACTCGGCCATCGACTGGAGAACAGCCGGCACGGATTCATTGAAGGTGACGATGATGCTGCACATCTTATCTCCGAGAGGCCATCGCACGCATGGCCGATACGGCGCCGATGAGGGCGTACGAGGTCCCCTCATCCAAATAATGGTAGGGCCAATAGCCGGAGGGAAGCTGAGTAATTTCTAACCAGTGAAGGGCTTTCTCTATGACGGCCGGATCGACCCGGTCGATCCATTTCGACAATCCCCAGAGCACAACCCCCGTGGACCAGGGATCGCTGCCAACAGGGTGATTCTTCCAGGGACCAAAACCACCATCGTCGTTCTGCTCGCCGCTAAGGTAAATGCAGGTCTCAATGGCCAATGCATCGACAGAAATTCGGCGACAGGCATCACATGCAAGCAAGAAAAAAGCGCCCTTATACGTAAGATTCGTTGCCGCGCTCAGGTCCTTTCGCCACGCATTTTCTATCCATTGCTCGCCCGCATCATTTCTGAGTTTTGGCATAAAATACAATAACAATGCTGTTATGGGGATCCGCGATATATCACGCTGGCACCGTCCCCAGGCACCATCGATATTACGACATGAAGATAGGAACTCCTCCGCCTTATCTATTGAATCAGCGAACTCATTGCACTGGAATAGAGAAAGATACTTATATGCCAGCACTGTTTCTTCGATATCGTTCCAGCCACCGTCGGCTTGTTGCTTTTGTGCAATGATCCTCGCGATGTCTTCGAACAACCGTCCTCTCAATAGCACACCACAAAGATGCATGGCGAGACAGGGAAGGGCAATCCTTTTCACCTCCATATTGTCTCGTATAGCGATCTCTACGAAACGGATCATGGCGCCTATCGCGTCATTAGTCTTATCTCGAAGGTTTCCCATTGTTAACTTTTCATTGCTTTGGAGTGCACCCCGTCTGTTAGACAGATGCGGTTAAGGTAGCCGGACAGGGGGTGTTTCGTGCGGCCCATTTTTCAAACTCCGCAGGGGGCCGGTATCCGAGAGCGGAGTGAAGTCTGTGGTGATTGTAAACGTCTTCGATAAAATAGGGAAGCCGGTTTTTCACATCAGCCAGTGACCGGTATTCCCAGAGATAAACCTCTTCGGTTTTGAGGGTTTTCATGAAGCTCTCTGCAGCCGCGTTATCATAGGGGTTGCCCTTCCTGGCCATGCTAATTCGGAAGCCGTGGTCCAGGAGGGCCTTCACGTAGCCATGGGAGGCATATTGGACGCCCCGATCAGAGTGATGGATGACCCCTTCGGGGGACTTTCGCGCCTTGATGGCCATGGCCAGAGCTTCCAGGCAAAGGGCGGTGTCGATGAACCGGGAAATGGCATACCCTACGGCCCGGCGAGCAAAGAGATCCAGGATGACCGCCAGGTACACGAAGGAAGTCTGGATGGCGATGTAGGTGATGTCCGCCACCCAGACCTGATTCGGCCCTGTGACAACCAGATTTTTGATCAGGTTGGGGAACACCCGGTAGCCGTGGTTGCTGTCTGTGGTGCGAATCCAGCGACGCTTGGGCTTTCTCGTGAGCCCTTGCTGGAGTAGCCCCCGTTTTGACCGGACACCTGGGAAGTGGAAATAAGTTGTAGTCATAGGTATAGTCATACAACTACCACGAGGGAGCAG
>CAYOGU010000236.1:0-6033 GCA_964403345.1 uncultured Syntrophus sp.
AGCGGGGTCGATGCGGGGACGATCAAGCTGACCTTCGGCGTGGCCGAACTTTACGACCGCGCGCTCTTCACCATCACCGATTCCATCGAAGGCTATGTGCCCTTCAAGCAGGAGTCCCTCCAGAACAGCATCACCGGCTACGAAACGCAGATGGAGGAGATGGAGGCGCGCCTGACCCTCAGGCAGGAGCTCCTGATCAAGCAGTTTACCCAGATGGAGTTGGCGCTCCAGAAGATCCAGAGCCAGAGCAGTTGGTTGTCGAGCCAGATCGAAGCCGCGAAGAACGGGTGGGCGTAATCATAAAAAGAAATTCTTTGCAACGGGGAGGGGTAAGCATTTATGTACCAAAATGCAGTGAAATCATATCAGCAGATCAATTTCTTCACGGCGGACCCGCTCAAACTGGTCCTGATGTGTTACGACAAGGCGATCAGCAGCCTCAAGCAGGCCAAGGAGAGCCTCGCCGCCAAGGATTACGAAGCCAAAGGGCTGGCCCTCAATAAGGCTCTCGACATCCTTCATGAACTGAACGCCTCGCTGGATTTGAAGAAGGGCGGCGAGATCGCGGTGAACCTGCGGACGTTGTATACCTTCATGAGCCAGGCCCTGATGGAGGCCGATCTCCGGAAGGATATGGCCGTGTTCGACGCGGTGATCCGGATGCTGGAAGAACTGGAGGTCGAATGGAAGGGGATCTCCACCGCGGGTTGCCGGGATGAGAAGCCCTCCCTGAACGGCATAATCGGAAGGACCGAAATGATTCGCCCGAAGATGGCGATGGCGGCCGGAAGGGCCTGGAGCGCATGATCCCATGACGAACCATTCTGACCATGCGGAACTGGCGTTACAGCAGAAGCTGAAATCCTGCCGGGATTTTCTGTCGGCCACCCGACTCCTTGAGGAGGCCCTTGAGAATCAGGAGATGACGGCGGTGATCCGACTGATCAAGCGGCGCGACGAGTTGATCGGAACGATCGATGGATTGGACCGTAGGATCGGGCGTTTCCTGAAGACGGCGCAGCCTGGAGCCGATTCGGCGGTCCTTGGACGGATGACGGCCCTCTCCAGGGAACTCCGGCAGGTCCTGAAGCTCATCGAATCCGCCGACGAGGCTTGCGGGACCCTTGCGACCCGGAACTTCGTGACCGTCAAGGATGAGATGATCCGGGTCGGCCACAGGAAGGAATGTGTCCAGGGTTATGCGCCGACAAAAGCGAAGCGGGCGGAGCAGTTTCTGGACATGAAGACCTGACCGCCTCGCCGGCCCCACCGTCCATCAATAATATTTCCCTTATAAAATAAGAACATTCATCCTCCTCCCGGGATTGAAGGCAGGACATTCAAGTTTTTTCGTCCATTTGCCGATAATGTGTTTAAAAGGGTCAAACAGGAGAGGAGGTGAAACAGATGAATATCGATGCTGTGGGAGTGGGCAGTTCCATCCATTCCGCGACAACATCAGCCGCGACCCCGGCGACGCAGGAGGCTTCCCGTCAGGCGGCCCAGACGAGTTCCACCGCTGCTGAAAACGGCGAGGACATTCAGCAGATGGTCGACCAGATCCAGAACCACATCAAGATGATGAATGTCAGCCTTGAATTCACCACTTATGGGGAGCATGGCGAAAAGATCGCCGTCATCGTTTCCGACAAGGAGACGGGAGAGGTCATCCGCGAGATCCCGAGCAAGGAGATCCAGAATCTCTATGCCAAGATGAGCGAACTGACCGGGATGATCCTAAACGCCCAGATTTAAAATATCCGCGTTTCCCGGGTCGTTCATGCCGGCTTCTGGCCGGATCACAGGGACGTGGCGGTCGTGACAAGCCGGCCGGAGTCATTGCAGGGTTTGGCCAGCCATGCGTCGAAGCGGGTCTTGTGATCGAGAACGTCGTACTGGATCGGGTATTCAGGGTCCTCCAGAACGATCTGGGTGGCCATTCTGTTTCCGGCATTGACGAGGATCGGGGCCCGGATGTTGACCGTCACGCGGAAGGGTTGTGAACGGACGGTCACGATGGCCAGGAGGACCAAGTCTTCATCTTTTCGGATTTCAAGGAAATCCCTGTCCTCTTGATGCAGGGTCGGTTTGTAATCGGGCATCACGATGAAGGGGTTGATCACGACGAAGGCCACGGCCGGATCGTCGGCAGACTGCAGCCACCAAAGGGGAGTCTCCTGATCGTGCACGATCAGGGCAAAGCGCTTCAGATGGCCGAAGCCCAGAATAGAGCCCTTCATCGCGATGAGATCAGATTCCCGGATATCGATTTCTCCAAAGCGCGTCGTTGCAATCCTCATGACGGCTTAACCTCCTGTTGTTCCATCCCTGTTCGTGATTTCCCCGTCTCCCTTGGGGCCTTCGATCCACTGGCCGGGGTTGTACGCCTCGATTCATTTCTGGGTTAAACGTCCCCATACCTCCGACAACCCGAGATCGGAGCCCAGGGCCTGTTGGTTCTGTTCCTGGATGATCCGGTATATCTCCCCTCGATGGACGGCGACATGCCGTGGGGCCTCGATCCCTATCCGCAACTGCTTGCTGTGCAAATCCAGGAACGTGATCTTGATGTCGTCTCCGATCGCTATGGACTCTCCCAACTTCCTTGTCAGGATCAGCATGGACTCCCTCCCTTACAGGGTTATTTTAAAAAGTTGAGGATTGTGGTGTCCCCGACCTTTGCGGCGATCGCATAGGAAGCCTGAAGGGCGATTTCCTTCATGGAAAGTCTCGTGGCCATCTCCGCCAGATCGGCATCCTGCGATTCCGACAGCAGTGAGGTCAGATTGGTGTCCATTTCCTCGAGATTGCTTCTGGATACATCGATGTGGTTCAGCTTCGTTCCGCAGAGGGACTGGTTCAGGCTGACCTGGTTCCGTGCCTTCTCCAGATTGTCCAGCTCCGCGGTGATCCCTGCGCTGTCGTTGTTCTCCAGGGCCGTCTTCAGGTTGTTGAGGGTTTTAAAGATGTCGACGCCGTAACTTCCCTCGGCCGTGAAGGCTTCGGCGCCGGTAATGTTGTAGGTGAGGGTCGTTCCCCGGTTGATGGTCAGATTGACCGAATCGTTGTCGCCCCGGTAATACCCCTCGGCGATCGCGTTGACGTAGAAGACGTCGTTCTTGCCCAGGGCCTTCGTTCCTCCGGCGTCGTCGAAGGTGAGCGTCACCCCGTCCCCCAGGTTGAGGCTGCCGCCCGCCATGGAAATGTCCGTACCGTTCCAGGTCCTGCCTCCATCGTTGGAGTACTGGTAGGTTGCCGCCGCCAGGATCCCTGCCGTCGTAACCTTGACGGCATAGGTCTTGTTCGTGGTGCCGGTATAGGTCCCCGACGAGGTGACGGTCCCGGTAAAGGTGTTGTCCCGGGCCGCTCTGGGGGTTTCGATCTGGGCATTCAGGACGGTTGCGGAAAAGGGTGCCGATCCGTTGCGGGACCCGGAAAAGAGATAACGGTCCCCCGACATGCTGTTGGCCAGACTGGTCATCTCCTCAATCAGGCTCTGGATGTTCTGGGCCGTGATCTTACGGGTGGTCGCGTTGGCCGTCCCCGTGGACTGGCCCAAGGCCAGTTCATTGGCCTTGACGAGCAGGTCAAAGGCGCTGGAGAGCTTGGATTCGGTCAACGAGACCCAGGACTCACAGCTGTTCATGTTGGTCTGGTATTGTTGGTTGGCTGCCATGCTCTGACGGATCTCGATGATCTTGGTGGCTGCGATGGGGTCGTCCGATGCCCGGTTGACCCTTTTCTGGCTCACCAATTTTTCGATGACGTCGTTGTACTGTCCCTGGGTGTTGAACAGGTTGTTCACCGTGGTGTTGAACCGCATGTTTTCGGTTACGCGCATGGCTGTCTCCTTAATCTACGAGCCCCATCAGGGTGTCCAGCATCTCGTTGACCACCGTGCAGAGCCTGCCGGCGGCGTTGTAGCCCATTTGGTACTTGATCAGGCGGATCATCTCCTCATCGATGGAGACGCCGGACACCGACTCCCTCTGGTTTTCGAGGTGGTTCATGATGGTCGTCTGATGGGCGCTGTTCGTCTCTGCGGTGGCGACCTCGCTGCCGATCTCTCCGACGACCGTGGCAAGAAAGCTGTTCAGGGTCGAGGTGTTGCTGTTCATCAAGAGTTCGTTCTGAACAGCGGCGAGCTTGCTTGCGTTTTCACCGTCCCCGGTGACCGAGGTGCCGGCGGCGATCCGGTTGACATCGGCGGCGATCGTCGTATTGACCCTGATGGTTCCGGATGCGTTGTTCAAATCGGGGATCTCGAAGAAGTCCACCCCCGTGTTCTTGTAGGCGTCGAAACCGTTGCTGTGGATCGCGTTGATGCGGCTGGCGAGGACTGTGGAGAAGTCGTCCAGATAGCCCACGTATTTTGGGACGATCTCGTTCTGCAGTTCGTTGTAGGCTCCGAGTTTGCCCTTGGTGATGAAGTCGTTGATCGTTTCGGTGGTCGAACTGGCGGAGTAGATATCGCTTTTGCCCGAGGTACTCAGCCTGACGTTGAGGTCATGATCCAAGACCCCCTGCAGAAGGGGATCCCCGTTGGCCAGGTAGATGTTGATTGTGCCGTCGGCATTATCGAAGTAGTTGAAATTAATCCATGATCCGAGTTCCTTCAGGGCCTGGGTCCGCTGGTCCAGGAGAGAGTTGCTGTCGCCTTCGTTGCCTGTGTTCTCCATGATCCGCAGGTTCAGATCTTTGATCTCGTCGACGATATTGTTTATCTGGCCCACGGCATCGGAGATGTTGCGGTTCATGTCCGTGTTGATCGTGTCGAGGCTGCGCTTGTAGGAGTTGATCGAATTGACCAGGTTCTCCCCGGCCGACAGAAGGGCGGTCCTCTCCACCTTTCCGGAGGGGGCGTTGGAGAGATTCTCCCAAGCAGACCAGAATTTGTTCAACTGGTCGTTGATGCCTCCTCCCAGGGTGTCGTCCAGCATGACTTCGATGTTCTGGAGGCCCTGAAGCAGGGCGTCGCCGTAGGATGTATTCTGTTGCTGCTGGACGATCTGGGACTCGATGTAGCTGTCGTAGACCCGTGTGATCTTCTCGACGGTGACCCCGATCTGGGTCGTGCCACCTCTGACGGTGACGCTGCCGATGGCCTTGAAGTCCGTCCTCTGACGGCTGTAGCCGGCGGTGTCCACATTGGCGATATTGCCGCCCGTGATGTCGATGGCCATCTGGTGGCTCGACAGGGAGTCTCTGGCTGTGAATAAAAGGCTGCTGATCGACATGTCAATATCCCTTCTGCGGGCCAATCAACCCGCTTCTGATATTAACCTGCCTTGCAAATTCCCGGCCTTGATCTGGCCCTGCCGGTTATAATTTGGAGGGGGAGAGGTTAATGTCTGGATATAATTGATAGTATTATTTATGTGGGCAAGCGAGGCGTTGATCAGGCCCTTGTTTTTCTCGTTGCAGCGGCCAATCCGTCGGACCACATCGGCAATTTTTTCCTGGTAGTCCATCAGGTTTTTCCGGAACTTATCCTGAGCATACCCGATGAGTTGCGTTAGAGAGACGGGTTCATCCAGGTGGAGGCTCGCAGCGATCCTGCTGACGGCTCCTGCGCGCATTTCAGCCGCGACCCTGATGGAGAGCAGGAGCCGTTCATTCTTTGAGTTGAATGCGGTGATATCCTCTGGCGTGCAGCGTTTCAGGAGAAGGGTTTCTTCCTGGACGGCCTTAAGAAGCTCTTGATAATATTCATATTCCTGCCCAAGTGACAGCAGCAGGGCGTTGTACAACTGATCCAGATCCCTGTTCATGGCACCTTTCCGGCAGAGCATTCCCTCCCTGGGCGGACGGATTCGCCCTTCCGAACCCGTTGTCCGATGTCAAGGATCCACCCGCCCTTTAGGCGACGATGTCGATGAGGGACTCCTCCACCATTTTATCAGCGATTTTGTCCAGATCGACCGTGTAGGTTCCGTTGTCGATTTGGTTTTTCAACTCCTGGACCTTCGCCTCGCGAACATCGGGGGTCTGATCCAGAGTCTGCTTGATCCGCTGAATGTCTTTGGCCTTGGC
>CAYOGU010000237.1:0-5996 GCA_964403345.1 uncultured Syntrophus sp.
CCGGGCATCGCCCTTATCCGTCGTCTCCATCTCGATGTGGCCTGTGGGGCAAACATAGGCGCAGGCCCCGCAACCGATGCAGGTCGCCGACTCCTCCTTGAAGGGAGTGCAGACGTTCTTCTCGGTGCCCCGGTAGGAGAAGCCGATGGCGCTGACGCCGACGATCTTCTCGCAGGTCCGTACGCACATCCGGCAGAGGATGCACTTCACGTTGTCCTTGTCCGGTGTGAACCGCGGTTCAGGCTTCACGCCCATCTCCTCGGCCATCGCCTTGAGCTGCTCCGACTCGGGGCAACGGGCCATCAGGAGCTGGAGGACCAGGCGCCGGACGTTCATCACCCGCTCGCTCTTGGTATCCACGATCAGCCCTTCGGCCACGGGGTAAAGGCAGGACGTTACGATGCGCGTCCTCTTTCCCTGCTTGGCCTCGACGACGCAAAGACGGCAGGACCCGGTCGGCTCCAGGGACTCATGGGCGCACAGGGTCGGGATGACGATGCCGTTTTCCCGGGCGACCTCCAGTACGGTCCTCCCGGCCTCCGCTTCGATCTTCCTATTGTCTATCGTCAGATTTACCATTTCTCTACCTTTACCTCACGATGATAGCGTCAAATTTGCAGCTCTCCCGACAGGCGCCGCACTTGGTGCACTTGGCCGTATCGATCTTGTGGGCCTTCTTCCGCTCTCCGCTGGCCGCCCCGGTGGGACAGACCTTGCTGCAGAGGGTGCAGCCCGTGCACTTCTCGGCATCGACACTGTAGGTGATCAGGTCCTTGCAGACGCCGGCGGGGCAGCGCTTGTCCTTGATGTGGGCGACATACTCGTCACGGAAGTAACGGATCGTGCTCATCACCGGGTTAGGAGCACTGTTGCCGAGGGCGCAAAGGGCGCCGTCCTGAATCCCCTTGGCAATCGATTCCAGGAGCTCCACATCCCCTTCCTGGCCCCGGCCCTCGGTGATGTCCACCAGGATGTCCCGCATGCGCCGGATCCCCTCGCGGCAGGGCACGCACTTGCCGCAGGACTCGTTGACCAGGAAGTTCGTGAAGTACTTCGCCACGTTGACCATACAGTTGCGGTCGTCCATGACGATCATGCCGCCGGAACCCATCATCGAGCCGATCTTGGTCAGCTCGTCGAAATCGACGGGCAGGTCGAGGTACTGCTCGGGGATGCAGCCGCCCGAGGGTCCGCCTGTCTGGATCGCCTTGAACTTCCGGCCATCAGGAATCCCGCCGCCGATCTCGAAGACGATCTTGCGGAGCGTGGTCCCCATCGGGACCTCGACGAGGCCGGTGTTGTTGATCTTGCCGACCAGGGAGAAGATCTTGGTCCCCTTGCTGCCCGCGGTGCCCATGGAGGCGTACCAGTCGGCGCCCTTCTCGATGATGAAGGGGACATTCGCCCAGGTCTCGACGTTATTGAGGTTCGTGGGCTTGTCGTAGAGCCCCTTGTGGGTGGCATGGATGTACTTCGCCCGGGGTTCGCCGGCCCGGCCTTCCAGGGAGGCGAAGAGGGCCGAGGACTCGCCGCAGACGAAAGCGCCGCCGCCGCGGTTGATCTTCACGTCGAAGGAAAAACCGGTCCCCAGGATGTTCTGGCCCAGGAGGCCCGCCTCGCGGGCCTGTTTCATGGCCAGCGTGATGTTTTCCACAGCCAGGGGATACTCGTTGCGGACATAGATGTAGCCCTGGCTGGAGCCGATGGCAAAGGCGCCGATGATCATCCCTTCGAGGACCAGATGGGGGTTCCCCTCCAGGAGGCTCCGGTCCATGTAAGCGCCCGGATCGCCCTCGTCGGCGTTGCAGATGACATACTTGGGCTCGCCGTGGGCCTTGCGGGTCTCGTCCCACTTCCAGCCGGCGGGGAATCCTCCGCCACCGCGGCCCCGGAGGTTCGCCTTGATCACCTCCTGGATGATCGCCTCCGGCTTCATGCCCGTCAGGGCCTTGCCCAAGGCGCTGTATCCGCCGATGGCCAGGTAGTCTTCCAGGCTCTTGGGGTCGACCTTGCTGTTCAGTCCGAAGACCAGCCGGGTCTGTTTCTTGTAGAACGGAACGTCGTCCTCGTGAACGA
Source organism: uncultured Syntrophus sp. (assembly GCA_964403345.1). Lineage (GTDB taxonomy): Bacteria > Desulfobacterota > Syntrophia > Syntrophales > UBA5619 > JAKAFS01. The sequence goes on from CAYOGU010000237.1 coordinate 2,077, forward strand.
CCTTCTCGCCCGTGGCAGGATCGACGTAGAGCAGCCGGTCGATGATCTCGCCCTTCAGGACGGTCTTGTCGATGATTTCCCCGGCATCGGTCAGGCCGACGCGCTGGTAGAAGACCTTCTCGGGATGGATGACCACCATCGGCCCCCGTTCGCAGAAGCCATGGCAGCCGGTGGTGCGGAAGTCGATCTTCTCCGCAAGGTTCCGCTTGGCGAGTTCCTCGCGGAAGCTGTCCACCAGTTTCTGAGTTCCATAGGCCAAGCAACCGGTCCCGACGCAGATGGTGATGCAGGGCTTCTTCGGATCGCGGCCCGCCTTGAGCCTCTCCTGTACGCTTTTCAATTCATTGAAGGATTTAATCTTGGTCATCAGCAGCACCCTTCTTCCCTAAGTTCTTGAGGAGCTTTGTCGATTTGGCGATATTCATGTGTCCATGATACTCGCCATTCACCACGATCACGGGTCCCAGGGCGCAGGCGCCCAGACAACCGACGGTCTCGAAAGAGAACTCGAGGTCGGACGTCGTTTCGCCTTCCTTGATGCCCAGGATATCCTCAATATTACGGGCGATCAGCTCGGCGCCACGGACGTGGCAGGCGGTCCCCATGCAGAGGCTCAACTGGTAGCGTCCCTTGGGCTTGAGGCTGAAGGCCTTGTAAAACGTCACCACCTCATAGACACGGCTGATTGGCACATTGAGATTGGTACTGACGGCGGTCAGGGCGTCCTTGGGCAGGTAGTTGAACTCCTTCTGGACATCCTGAAGGATGGGGACGAGGTAACTCTTGTCCCCGCTGTATCGCTGAACGATCTCCTTAACCTTTGCTTCCATTTAATTTAACCTCGTCTAAGATGGTATTCTTAACTGGGTTACTTCCCCTGCTCGGCCCTGATCTCCGAACGCGACTTGGAGTTGTTGATCTTGATCATGAGCATTTCAAACTCCACGTCGACCCGCTCCTGGATGGCCTTGATCTGGTCCGGCGTCAGGTGGCGGAAGCGCCCCTGCCCCTTGAGATACTCTGCAACGGGACGCCGTTTCGCTGGAGGCTCGATGGTCATCCGGTACTTGCCGTCCTCGACCTCGTAGATAGGGAAGACCCCCGACTCCATGGCCAGGCGTCCCATCTTGATGCAGGTCTCCGACGTCGAACGCCAGCCGGTGGGGCAGGCGACGAAGCAGTGGATGTAGGCGGGTCCCTTCACGGCACGGGCCTTCTTGACCTTGTTCATGAAGTCGATCGGGTAGCTCGGCGTGGCCGTCGCGACGTAGGGCAAGTTGTGGGCCACCATGATCTCCGCGAGGTTTTTCTTCCAGACCTGGTTGCCGGGAATCGCCTTGCCGGCAGGAGCCGTCGTGGTTGAAGCCAGAAACGGCGTGCCGCTGGAGCGCTGGATGCCCGTATTCATGTACGCTTCGTTGTCGAAGCAGACGTAGAGCATGTCATGGCCGCGCTCCATCGCCCCGGAAAGGGCCTGGAATCCGATGTCCATCGTCCCGCCGTCGCCGCCGATGGCGACCGACTTGATGCGCCGATCGGCGATCTTGCCCTTCCTGCGCAGCGCCTTCAGCCCCGCCTCGACGCCGGAGCCGACCGCCGCGGAGTTTGGGAACGCCACGTGAATCCAGGGCAGGGCCCAGGCGGTCTGGGGGTAGACGCTGGAGATGACCTCCATGCAGCCCGTCGCGTTGGTGATGACCGTGTCCGGCCCCAGGGCCTTGCACATCAGGCGGATCGCAAGAGACTCGCCGCAACCCTGGCAGGCGCGGTGACCGCCGACGAAATACTCCTTCTTGTCGACCAGCTTGGGGGCGTAGAGGTCGAAGCTCTCGACTAAATGCTTAGGGTTCTTCATTGCCGTATTCATTATCCCCTCACTCCGTAAATTTCGTAACGTTCCGAAAGTTTGCCCTTGGCCGCCCGCTGGGCCATGTCCATGAAGTTCTCAACGGACACATCCCGGCCGCCCAGGCCGATGATGTAGTTGACGACCTTGGGACGCTTCGGCTCATCGTAGAGGGCCGAGCGGACCTCCGAGAAGACCGGGCCGCCGGGGCCGCCGAAGGAGATGGCGCGGTCCGTGACCGCCAGCACCTTGATCCCCTTGGCCGCCTTCTTGAAGTCGTCGAAGGGGAAGGGCCGCCAGAGCTTGATCTTCAGAAGGCCGGCCTTCACGCCATTTTTCCGAAGCTCGTCGACGGCGATCTCCGCCGTTTCGCCCATCGACCCCATGGTCACGAAGGCAATCTCGGCGTCTTCGGTACGGTAAGACTGGACCGGCTCATACTTCCGGCCGAACTGTTTCTCCCAGTCCTTCCAGACTTCCTTGACGACCTTGATCGAGTTGACCAGGGCCACATCCTTGGACTTCTGGGCCTCGGTGTAGTATTCCGGCATGCCCAACGTCCCCATGGAGACGCAGTTGTCGGGATGGAGCGCCGCGAAGGGGACATAGGGAGGCAGGAACTTGTCCACCTCTTCCTGGTCGGGGATGATGATCGGTTCGACCATGTGGGTCAGCTGGAAGCCGTCCATGTTCATGTTGACCGGGAGCATCACGCGGCGGTCCTCGCCGATCTTGAAGGCCTGGATGGTCATGTCGACCACTTCCTGGCCGTTCTCTGCGAAGAGGGAAATCCAGCCCGTGTCCCGCATGGGCATGATGTCGCTGTGGTCGTTCCAGATGTTGATCGGGCCCGACACGGCGCGGTTGGCGATGATCATCACGATCGGGAGGCGCATCGCCGAGGCGATCGGCAGGACCTCGCTCATGAAGAGGAGCCCCTGGGAGCTGGTCGCCGTGACGGTGCGGGCACCCGCCGCCGAGGAGCCTATTGCGGCGCTCATGGCCGAATGTTCCGATTCCACAGTGATGAAGGAGGCATCCACGCGACCTTCATGGACGATGTCGGACAGATGTTCGGCCACATGGGACTGAGGCGTGATGGGATACACCGCTGCCACATCGAACTTGCAGAGTGCGGCCGCCTCTGCGGACGCAATCGCTACTTCCATTCCTACTCGCTTGCCCATCCTTTTATTCCTCCTCGTTGACCATGACGATCGCCTTCGGCCAGCACTCATGGGCACAGATCCCGCAGCCCTTGCAGTAGTCGAGGTTCGCCGTGAAGAATCCGTCCGCATCCTCGGTAATGCATCCCTCCGGACAGTATATATAGCAGACGCCGCATTTGATGCATTTCTCGTTTTCCCAGATCGGGCGCTTCGCCCGCCAACTGCCGGTGTGATAGTCCGCAGCGCTTCCGGGACGAAACACCATACAGCCGGGATTGATCTCTTGCCAGGTCTCTAACCCTTTTTTCTCTGCCATCGTGTTACCTCTAGAGTGATTTTGATGCTTAGTTGATGAATTTGACCTGATCGTAAGCGCTCTTGGCGGCCGCGAGGTTCTTCTGGGCAATCCGGCCGAAGCGCTCATTGATCGGGTTGGTCAGGGATTCGAACTTCACGGTGCCGATCACCTTGACCAGGGCTCCGAGCATGGTCGTGTTGGTGATGGGCACGCCGAGCTCCTTCCATGCGATCCCCGTGGCATCGACCGTCGCGATCTTGCCGCCGAATTTGATGTCCTGCTTCAACTCGTCCAGACTCTTGGTCGTGTTGACCAGCAAGATTCCACCCGGCTTGAGCCCCTCACACACGTCCACCAGGGCCACGAGGCTCTTGTCGAGGACGACCACCACATCCGGATGGTAGATGCCCGAACGGATCTTGATCTGCTTGTCATCGACCCGGTTGAACCCCGTGACCGGCGCCCCGCGCCTCTCCGTCCCGAAGCTCGGGAAACCCTGCGCATACTGCCCCTCTTCGATGGCGGCCAGCGAGAGCAATTCCACCGAAGTGACCGCCCCTTGACCGCCTCTCCCGTGCCATCTGATCTCTAGCATTCGTCAAATCTC
>CAYOGU010000238.1:0-5966 GCA_964403345.1 uncultured Syntrophus sp.
GAGGTTCATGACGGTCTTCCCCAGGTGGACCGGGGAACCCGTGATGGGGAGCAGGTCGCCGGCGAGGCGGGTTTCGAAGTCCACCTCACAGTGATGGGCCTGCAGCCGCTCGAACTCCGGCGTCCTCATGTACTCGGTGATCACCGCATTGAGATTGACCACCTCCGAGACGGCGACGCCCCTCCTGGCCATGGTCAGGAGGTCCTGGATGATCGCGGCCCCCTTCTCGCCGGAATTGTGGATGTTCAGGACGTAGCGCCGCAGCGGGTTCCCCTCGGGAATCTTCTCCGTCAGGAGTTCCGAGTATCCCACCAGGACTCCCAGGACGTTGTTGAGGTCGTGGGCCACGCCCCCCGCGAGGGTCCCCAGCGCTTCCATCTTTTCCGCCCGACGCAGGCGCTCCTCGAGCTGTTCCCGCTCCCGTTCCATCCGCCGAAGGTCGGTCACGTCCTGCATGACGCCGATCAGCCGCTCTGGCTTCCCTGACGGGTCGCGCACCACGTAACCCTTGTCCATTATCCGGACATAGTGGCCGTCCCTGTGGCGGAATCCGTATTCGGCCTGGAAGGGGATCCCTTCCTGCATGGAGACCGACAGACACCGGAGCGTTTCCCCGAGGTCGCACGGTTCGATCAGGGCTTCCCACAGCTCCAGGTTGCCGGTGATCTCCGAGGGGTGATACCCCAGGACCTTTTCGGTGCTCCCGCTCCAGGTGACAAGCCGGTCGGCGATATTCAGGTCGTAGACGACCTGCCCCGCAGAGGCGGCGATGATCTCGAAGCGATGTTTCCAGTCCGTGGCCTCCTGTTCTGAGGACTTCCGCTCGGTGATGTCATTTCCGATGCAGAGAATTTCCTTGAGCTGGCCGTCGCCGCTGTATACGAGCTTGTCCGTCCAGGCGATCCAGACCTTCCGGCCGTCGCGGCGGATGTTCTGCCTGACATGGTTGGCGTAGCGGTCGGGATGGCTCGCGATCGCCTCGACCATGGCACGGCCCGAGTCCGGTCCGTCTCCCTCCGCCGGGAAGATGGTCCCGAACAGGTCCTTGCCCAGGATCTCCTTTTCGTCGAACCCGAAAAACCTCTGGGCGAACTCGTTGAAAAAGGTGGCCCGGCCGGAGGTGTCCATGCGGAGGATGATGCTGTTGGCGTTCTGCACCAGTTCCCGATACTTCTCTTCGCTCTTCTGAAGGGCTCCGATGGTCTTGCTGAGCCGTGCGGTCTTGATCGCCACATTCCGCCGGAGAGAGTGGTTCCACAGGAGGAGGCCGCCGCCCAGGACCACGATCAGTCCCATCGCATAGAACAGGTAGGTCAAATCATGGAAGTGGAGGGGGATCGGGGAGCCGACCCACCGGTTTCGGATCGTTTCCCGTTCCCTGGCGGAGATCTTCGAGAAGCCGGCCTCGACGAGCTTCAGCAGGTCCGTCCTTCCCTTGGGGACCGCCCGGTGAAATTCCCCCTGGTAGAGGGGGGCGGTTTGCCGATACTCCTTTGCCAGCTTCAGCCTGTAAAGGTAGTAATGGCCGGGCAGGACGTCCATGCAGAAGACCTTGATCTTCTGTTCCGCGGCGGCCTGCATGAGGCTCTCGTAGCTGGGGTATTCCTGAAGGGTGTTGATGCCGTTTTTCGTCAGGAACCTGATGCAGGCGTCCCCTGCCTTGACGCCGACGGTAAACCCCTGCAGAGACTCGACATCCACGATACCGCTGATGCTCTTGTGGAAGAAGACGGCGCCGTCCAGGGTGGCGTAGGGCCCGGTGAACGCCAGTTTCTGCTCCCCCTCGGGGATCTTGAAGATCGTGTCGATCACCTGAGCATCGCCCCGGCCCATAGCTCCGAGGGCCTTGTCCCAGTCCATCCCCCACAGGTAGACCTTGACCCCCGTCTTCTCTTCCCATAGTCGCCACTCGTCCACCAGGATTCCCTGGATGCGGCCGTACGCGTCCCGGAAGAGGTAAGGGGGGTAGTTGTCATCGGCCACAACGGTGATCGTCCGCACGGGGGCAGGATGGGGGGAGTCGCTTCCGAAGACGGGCAGCACGGTCAGGAGCGTCATGAGGAGCCAGAGGGGGCAGGCGCTCAGGAACCTCTTCGGGGCCGGAAGGTTTTTCAGTTTCGGGCGATCGGAACGGTGGAGCTTAACCACACGGCCAGAGGCCGGTTTCGTACTCATCAACGTCAATTCATCTTCTTCCTTCCGTCCTGCCGGCGTCCGTCCAACGACGGCGGCCATCCGTAGCATCCGCACCGGCAGAACGGGGGGCATGCTACACCAAAACCGCCAAGATGCAAAGCCTTTTCTTGCCTCCTTCGGGACTGGGATTCCCATTGCTTGACTGATTGTAAATTATCGGAATAATAGGAATTTCATTGAATTTTTGTCGCCCGGCCGGGGGAGGGCGGGACAGCCGAGGGGGATGCCCCCTTGACATTCGGGCAAGTCGGTATTATCCTATAGCCAAACGAGATGCTGCGATGTTCGTATTGAGTCATATCACTGGATTTATTTGACAAAGACATCGCAGGGCCTTTGTGGTGATGATCACCCGAAGAGGGCCAAGATTTGAGCATGTGACTCCAGGAAGAGACAAGACGGCATCGGCGGCTCTCGTTTTCCCCTCACTGGATCGACGCATCCGGTCGAGGGGTTTTTTGTTCCTGCTGAACATCGATCAGGATCAAGTTAATTCCCATTCTGCCGATACCATAGATGCTGCACGGTCGTACCGGAGGGCGATTCCGCAACTTGGCTTTGGCGGTCGCCCGGGCCGTTGATCTTCGGCGTGTTCAAGGGAGTGGGGGTGAACGATGAACCATAGGACCGTCCCGGGATGGTGGCCCCTGGTCGTGCTCTGTCTGGCTGTCCATCTGCCGGTCCAGGAAGCTCGGGCGGACAGGAAGATCGGCATGCTGCTCTGGAGCGCCGAGACGCGCTATCTCGAAACCCGGGCGGGGATCCTTGATCAGCTCCGTAAAGAGGGGTTCGGTGAGTCAGCGGTCCAATTCGTCCTGGAGGTCGCCGAAGAGAGCAGGGCAAAGCTCGCGGATTCGGTCCGGCGGTTGGCTGCGGCGAAGCCGGAGCTGATCCTGACCGTCGGGACCGTGGCCACGCTGGCCGTCGTGAAGGAGATCGGAGACGTGCCGGTAGTCTTCAGCACGGTTTATGATCCTGTGGCAGCAGGGATTGCCAGGGGGTGGAAGAGTTCGGGGAATAACACGACCGGCGCCAGCACGCGGATCCCCATGTCGTCGCTGGTACGCATCCTCAAGGAAGTCGCGCCGGTCAAACGGCTGGCGGTCCTCTATACGCCGGGAGAGAAACAGACTGAGATCCAGTTGACGGAGCTCCAGAAGGTCCAGACGAACTACCGGATCAAGGTCCTTCCGGTCATCCTGACCCGAAAGGAAGAGGTCGCCCCGACGCTCTCTGGGATCGTTCCGACCGTGGACGCCCTGTTTCTCACCGGCAGCAGCATCGTCGGGGCCGTCGTTCCGGCGGTCGCCGATCTGGCGGGCAAGGGGAAGGTGCCGACGATCACGTCCCTCTCCGATGTGGTCAACAAGGGGGCGCTTTTCGGAGTGTGCGCGAATCCCTACCGCAACGGCCGCCTGTCGGGCGAGAAGGCGGCCAGCGTCCTGCGGGGCGCGAGCCCTTCGTCGATCCCCATCGAAGCGGACCTGAGGACGGACCTGATCCTCAACATGAAAACGGTCAGGGCAGGCGGGTTTCAGATCCCGCACGCCTTCATGAAAAGAGTGACAAGGGTCGTCGAATAGCTTATAGAGAACCGGGTTCCCGGGAAAGATCCTGCCGAGCCGATGGGGTGTCCGGTTTCCGGGGAATTCATGAAGACCGCGACGCGGAAGGCGGAACAACCGCACATGCCAGCCCCGGCCCGCGAAGAACACAACAGCCCATGTTCGGACAGAGATTCAAGCACAGCATCCGTTACCAATTCATCTGGGAAATCTCCCTCATCCTTCTGGCGGGCACCTGCGTCCTGAGCACCGTCGTTGCCTTCAACGAGGGCATGATGCTGAAGCGCTCCCTAGCGACCAAGGGGCGGAGTTTTGCCTCCTATATCGCCAAGCTCAGCCAGGACCCGCTGATCATGCGGGACCAGATCCAGCTCGATTCCATCGTGAACCAGGCGAACAAGGACGAGGACATCCTCTATGCCGTCGTCCGCGACAGGGTGGGAAAACCCGTCACGTCCCAGTATGCGAGCATCAACTACCCATCGCCGAGGCTCAGGCACATCCTGACGGGCATGCCCAAGGAGAGCGAGCTTCAGGACCTCATCGACGCCGTAAAGGAGGGTGAACCGAGCCAGGAGGTGGTCGTCCCGATCCTGACCGGCACCGACACGCTCGGCACCGTCACCGTCTGCCTGTCGGAGCACGGCATCCGGAACCAGATCATCCGGACAGTCGGCTTCGTTCTGGTGCTGAACTTCCTGGTTGCCCTGATTCTCGGGATCGTCCTGTTCATCGCTTCGCGAAAGACGATCCTCGATCCGATCACAGAGTTGAGCCATGCGGCCGACCGCCTGGCCAAGGGGGACCTTTCCACGCGCATCGCCATCGAGGCGACGGGCGAGATCCGGATGCTCGTCGACGGTTTCAACCGGATGGCAGAGGACCTGGAGCGGACGACCGTTTCCAGGGAGTACGTGGGGAACATCATCCGGAGCATGAACGACGTTCTGATCGTCGTCTCCCCGGAGGGGAGCATCCTTAACGTCAATGGGGCAGCCTGCCGGCTGCTGGGCTATGAGGAGGCGGATCTCGTCGGCAGGCCCATCGCCATGATCCTGGGCGGCCGGAGGCGGTCGGAGAAACTGGATTGGGACACCTTGTCCGGCGCGTGCACCGATGAGAAGGTCTGCCTGACCCGGGACGGGCGGGCGATCCCTGTCTCCTTTTCCACGGCGGTCATGAGCGACGGCGACGGCAAACCCCTCGGCCTGATCTGCGTGGGCCAGGACATCACGGAACGAAAGCGGGCAGAGGAGCAGATCGCCCGCATGGCCTATTACGACGGCCTGACGAATCTCCCGAACCGGAAGCTCTTCCAGGACCGGCTCGACATGGCGATCCACCAGGCCCTCCGCCACGACCACCTGCTGGCCCTCCTGTTCCTGGATCTGGACGACTTCAAGCGGATCAACGACATCTTCGGCCATTCGGTGGGCGATCTCCTCCTGCAGGAGGTCGGCGAGCGGCTCAAGCTGAGCGTCCGGAAAGGCGATTCCCTCTCCCGCTATGGCGCCGAGGACGATCCGAATTTCACCGTGGCCCGTTTCGGGGGCGACGAATTCGGCATCATCCTGCCGGAGATCCTCAACGCCGAAGACGCCGCGAAGGTGGCCGGGAGGATCCTTGCGAGGATGGCCAAGCCCTTCCACCTGGAAGGCCGGGAGGTTTTCATCGGGGCTAGTATCGGCATCACCATCTGCCCATTCGACGGGTCGGACAGCGACACGATCCTCAAAAACGCCGACTCGGCCATGTATCACGCCAAGGGCCAGATGAAGAACAACTTCCAATTCTACAAGCAGTCCATGAACGAGGCCGCCATACGGAAGCTTTCCCTAGAGAACAGCCTGCGCCGTGCGCTGGAGCGGAACGAGTTCGTCCTCCACTACCAGCCCCAGATGGACCTGCGGACCGGCCAGATCGTCGGGATGGAGTCGCTGATCCGGTGGAATCACCCGGTGAGGGGGATGATCTCTCCGGCGGAGTTTATCCCGCTGGCGGAGGAGACAGGGCAGATCCTGCCCATCGGCCGTTGGGCCCTCCGGACGGCCTGCATGCAGGCCAAGACGTGGCAGAAGGCCGGGCTGAAGCGGCTCCATATCTCCGTCAACCTCTCCGCCCAGCAGTTCAAGCATCAGAGCATCCGGGAGGACATCACCTCGGCCCTGGTCGATTCGGGACTCGATCCCCAGTATCTGGTCCTCG
>CAYOGU010000239.1:0-5947 GCA_964403345.1 uncultured Syntrophus sp.
TCAGGCTGGCCCGGCGATCGGGCGGCATGCGGATCTACGTCCCCAAGTTTGACAGTCTGGTCCGTGATCGCCGCGATGAAATGATCCGCAAGGAATTTACCGGCTCCAACCATCGGGAGCTGGCCAGGAAATACGGTCTCTCGGAAACCTGGATTCGAGAGATCGTCCAACGAAAGCCCGCACACGAGCAGGCGAACCTATTTGCCGAAACAGGCGCGTAACTCCCTTCAAGTCGGTTTCTCAATTGCTTTGGTAGTCTCTCTTTCCCCGATTTCCTATAACCACCTCCAATAGCAACCACCTCTGTCACCGGCCGGGACAATGGACCTCCTGCCGTGGTCCCGGCCACCCGCTTTCTGAATTTTTGAAAGGGTCATGTGAAATGAAAGAAGCGTTCCTGAAACTCATACCATCCCAAGTGCTTGCTCTGACCATCTATGGGGAGTCTCGCGGGGAACCGCGGGAAGACAAGATCGATGTCGGATCGGTGATCCTTGAAAGAGTGGACCACAGGGACTGGGACGGGAAGACAATCCATGAGGTCTGCTTCAAGCGGAAGCAATTTTCCTGCTTCAATGAGGACGACCGGAATTACGGGAAGCTTTTACATATTGCGGAAAATTGGGACAAGGCGATCGCGACGGACGCCGCCCTCGCGGAGTGTTTCAATATCGCCCTGGGGCTGATTGACGGGAGCATCGCACGGACGCCGGAGATCGCGGCGGTTCATTGTTGCCAGTATGCAACGGTTAAAGGAGCCGATTCCGTTACATGGGACGACCACATGAAAGTCGTCAAACGAGGGAGACGCCACATTTTCTTTGCATGAGCAAGAAAGGGGGGACTGAAAGGATGAAACGATCGTTGCCGGCTATGGCCCTGCTGATCGCGGTTTTAATGGCCGTGACGGGATGTTCCGGGATCTCCGTCTCGACAAGTTCCGATACCGCTGCGATCGCCGGCAAGGCGGCGGGCGCCTACGTGGCGGCCAAATATCCGGACTCCGTGAGCACCGTAACGACGTATGCCAAGGGCCTCTTGAGCATCGCGAGTGAAGGCAAGATCACCGGCGACCAGGTCGCCGCCGCGGTGGCTGCGCTCTATGCCTTGACGGGGGACGATGCCGAGGTGAGGGCCCTGATTGTCGCCGTCACCTCGGCAATCACGGTTGAGATCCGGACCGGCACTGTCAACGATCAGGTCGTTTCCGCCTTGGCTGGATTTGTCGAGGGGCTGTCCGTTGCGCTGTAAAGGTGACCTCGGATGAAGGGCGACCATATCAAATACCGCAAGGGATACAAATATCAGCTGGTTGAAAACTATACGGTTTTCGTCGGCATTCTGCCCCTGCGTCCCGTTGCGACCGACTGGATCGTCCTTCAGCCCAACGGATGGCTGACCATCTTCCGTGGGTATGCCTGGGACGGTCCTTCGGGGCCGACGTTTGACACGTCATCATCGATGCGCGGTTCCCTTATACATGACGCCCTTTACCAGCTTATGCGGTTGGGGCTCCTGGACGAATGCCATCGGGTGAAGGCGGATCAGCTCTTGCGTGCCGTTTGTATTGAGGACGGGATGCCTCCTTTCCGGGTGGAGATCTGGGAGGGCATGGTTTCCCTGTTTGCCGCCGGATGTGCGGCCCGGGGAAGCGAACCGGATGTTCTAACGGCCCCATAGCGGGGCAACAGCAGGGAAGTGCGCCATGAAAAACTGGAAGACGACAGCCGCTGGGGTCTTGAGCGCGGTAGGGCAGCTTTTGCCGCTGTTCGGAGTGCCGGCGGAAGTCGGGACAGCGGTCAGCACGATCGGGCTGTTTCTGATCGGTCTGGTGGCCAAAGATTCGAACGTCACCGGAGGGACCGTGCAGCAGTAGATGGACGAGATCGACCTGGCGAATATCCATGCGGAGTTCTTCCAGCAGCAGGCTCTGCGGGATCACTTTGCCAAAGCCATTGGGAGCCACGTGCCCGTTTCGGAGTGCATCGACTGCGGGATGACGATCGAAAAGGCCAGGCTCAGGGTCGTGCCGGATGCGGTCCGGTGCGTGGATTGTCAGCGGAAAAAGGAGCGTAGGCGATGACCCCGGAAACGATTCAAGTCGTCACTGCCATTTCAAGCCTTCTCGACAAGGTCGGCACCCTGCCGATCGGGACGGTCATCATGGCCGTGATCGTCGGTCCCTATGTGGTGAACCTGACCCTGGGATACCGGCAGGCCCAACAGTTCAAGGCCATGAAGGACATGTACGAGAACAACGTCAAGTTGGTCAAGGACTACGAGAAAATGTCCAATGAGCATGTGGAAACCATCCGGCTTTCCACTGGCGCTATCACGGAGTTAACGACTTTTTTGAAGACCAGGACTCCCTGCCATCAGTTCATCAATACCAGCATCGCCGCTATGCGAAGGACGGAAAATGAGCCTGCAAAACGAACTGCGACGCACGAATAGGGTCAACCTCGAATATACGGCCAAGCGCGTCCGTCAGGAGATCGTGGCTCTCTGCCGGCTGATCGCCATCAATCTCGATTGCAGCCTCAAAGATCCCGAGGACCTTCCCATCCCTGAGGTGGACGCACAGATGGATGAGCTGAAGGCGAAGTGGAGCGAGCTGCGGGTCACCAATGAGAAGATCCGGAGGCTGGACGAGGAGCTCGGGTGATGGCTGAAAAGGGGGCACGCACACAATTGGAGGCCGTGGCCCGGCAGATGTTCGTGGACGGCAGGAGCCTGACCGCGATCGAAGCCGAGTTGGGGGTCTCCCGCCAGACGCTCTCCGCTTGGAAGGGGCAGACCAAGAAGCCCAACGAGGATCTCGACGAGTGGGACAAGGCAAGGGCCAGGAAAGCCGCTTTTGGTGTTCGATTGGAGGCGCTCCTCGACCGCGAGCTCACTTTCGCGGAAGAGCGGCAGCCTGGCCAGATCGGGGGGGCCTCCCTGGACAATCTCACCAAGTTAGGGGCCTTGGTCGTCCGGTTCCGGGAGGTGGAAGGACGGAAGGGCAAGGTCGATCCCCAGCCTGAAGAGGCGAAGCCTTCGAAGCAGGAAGGGCTGACCGACCAGAAGGCGGCGGAGATCCGCAAGAAGATCCTGGGGGTCGGATGATGTCAGTGGATAGGGATTTCGATAAAGCGCGCGGCGCAACCGGCATTCTCCTGCCCTACCAGGCCAGGTGGGTGGCCGATCAGGCGCCCGTCAAGGTCATGGAGAAATCCCGCCGGATCGGCATCTCGTGGGCCGAAGCGGCGGACGACGCTCTCTACGCCTCCGAAAAGGGGGCCGGGGAGAAGCGGAACGTCTGGTACATCGGCTACAACAAGGACATGGCTCAGGAGTTCATCAACGACTGCGCCAACTGGGCCAAAGCTTACAACCTGGCCGCCTCCGAGTTGGAGGAGTACGACGAGATCGACGAGGGGGAATTCGAGGGGGTGGTCCAGGAGAAAAAGATTCGGGCCTTCCGGATCTCCTTCCGGTCGGGCTGGCGGATCACGGCCCTATCGAGCAGGCCATCGAACCTGCGTGGCAAGCAGGGCCGGGTTATTCTGGACGAGGCGGCGTTCCACGAACAGTTGGGCGAACTCCTCAAGGCGGCACTGGCGCTTCTGATCTGGGGCGGGCAGGTCCGGATCATCTCCACACACAACGGCGATGCCAACGACTTCAACAGCCTCGTCCAGGACATCCGGGCCGGAAAGAAACCATACAGCCTCCACCGGGTCGATTTCGACGAAGCGCTTGCCGACGGTCTCTACCGGCGGATCTGCGAGGTCTTGAAACGCGAGTGGTCTCCGGAGGCAGAGAAGGACTGGCGTCAAAGCGTCATTGATTTCTACGGCGACGACGTCGACGAGGAGCTCTACTGCATCCCAAGCCAGGGGAGCGGCACCTACCTGACCAGGGCGCTCATCGAGACCTGCCTCTCGGACAAGATTCCGGTCATCCGCTACGATCAGCCGAAATCCTTTACTGAGCTTACGGACCATCTGCGCTTTGCCGAGGTGAAGGATTGGTGCGAGGAGACGCTTCTTCCGCTCATTGAGGCGATCGACCCTGAGCGAAATGCAGTCGTGGGCGAGGACTTCGGCCGGACCGGCGACCTTTCAGTCTTCATTCCCTTGGTGGAGGAACAGAGCGCCAAATGGGCTGCGCCATTCCACGTCGAGCTGCGGAACATCCCTTTCCAACAGCAGGAGCAGATCTTCAACTACATCTGCGACCGGTTGCCGAGATTCCGTTTCGCCGCCCTGGACGCCCGTGGAAACGGCCAGTATCTTGCCGAGCGTGCCATGCAGCGCTATGGAGCCGGCCGCGTGGCCCAGGTCATGCTGAGCGACCAATGGTACCGCGACGCGATGCCGAAGTACAAGGCGGCCTTCGAGGATCGGACCGTCATGCTTGCCATGGATGCCGATGTCATCGAGGACCATCGCGCCTTCAAAGTGGTTAAGGGCGTGGCCAAGCTCCCGGAGACCAAGACCAAGGGCCAGGACAAGAAGCAGCGCCACGGCGATTCGGGTATCGCCGGGGCCATGGCGTGGTTTGCCGTCCATCAGGAGTGGGGCGGCGTCATCGAATTCCAGTCCACCGGGGTCAGGCGGGTGACCTCCGGACAGAGCATGGAATATTATCTGAGGGCCTGAGCATGGACAGGATTTTTATCAAAGCCGGCAAATTTGCCCCAGGATCGATTTTCGCCCCTACCGGCCACTGTGAGCCGCGAAGTCCCTTGACAACGTTTATAACTATGTCAAGGGGCCAAAAAACGGCAAATCTGCAATACCGTCCGGATGCCGGTCGTGACCTGTCAGCCCGAAACAAGGATCACGAGGTGTGTTGAGATGGCGGAAGAGACCCCGAAGCAATCGCCCGCAGTGACCGACGAAGTCGCCACGATCGCCAAGGACATCGACATCTTTGCCGGGTGGCTGAAGCGCCTGGAGAATCCGGACCCTGTCCTGCGGACCGAGGCGGCGGGAAAGGGGCTCAAGCTCTACGACGAGGTGGACCGGGACGCCCATGCCGGGAGCGTCCTCCAGCAGCGGACCCTGGCCGTGGTGGGGAAGGAATGGGAGATCATCCCCGCCCGGTCCGGCCGGAAGCTGGGCCGGCCGGCATCGACCAGCCAGGAGCAAGTTGTCGCCGATTTCGTTTCCCAGACCCTGGAAAACTGCAATTTCGACCAGGCACGCCTTGAGCTCCTCAAGGCTGTTCTTTACGGCTACTGGGCCGCCGAGGTGCTGTGGCAGGCCAATAAAGGCGATCTGAGGATCCGGAAGATCGTCGGCAAGCACCCCAGGCGGTTCATTTTCACGCCAGAGCGGGAGCTTCGCCTTCTGACGCCCACGGACATGATCGACGGCGAGGAGGTCCCGGGCCGTAAGTTCATCGTTTTCACCTTCGGCGATTCCGACAACCCCTATGGCCGGGGCCTGGGCCAGAGGCTCTGGTGGCCGGTCTGGTTCAAGAAGAACGGCATCAAGTTTTGGCTGGTCTTCCTGGAAAAGTTCGGCATGCCGACCGTGGCCGGGAAATACCCGGCAGGCGCCACGCCGGATCAAAAGAAGACCCTGCAGGCCGCGGTCGAGGCGATCCAGTCCGACACGGGCATCACCTTTCCCGATTCGATGGACGTCGCGTTTCTGGAGGCCTCCCGCACGGGGAACGTGACGCACGAGCAGCTCTGCGAATTCATGGACCGGCAGATTTCCAAGGCGGTCCTCGGCCAGACCCTGACGACGGAGATCAGGGGCGATGGGTCCTATGCGGCATCCCAGACCCACAATGAAGTCCGCCAGGAGATCATCGAGGCGGACGCGGACCTCCTGGACGCCTGCCTGAACGATACGCTGATCCCGTGGATCGTGGACCTCAACTTCCCCGGGGTGTCCGCCTACCCGAAGATCAAGACCTATGCCGCCCCGAAACCGGATCTGACGGCCCA
>CAYOGU010000240.1:0-5937 GCA_964403345.1 uncultured Syntrophus sp.
TGTAAGGCTTCTGCGTCTTCGACTCGCGCCACTCATTGTCCACACAGTACTTCAAACGTCTTGCCGCCATAATCTGTCAGCCTCCTGTTGTTTTATGAACCCAAAATGATCGGCATTGAAAACGCGGTTTGTTCATGACCTCCAAAGTGTTTCCTTCAGTCTTCACGGTCACCCGTTGACGGGGGCGAGGACCAGCCCGCCGGTGATATGCGTTGGAAGCGCTGATACCTCCATCCTTGCCGGCCCGGTCACTTTTTCGGGCAGATCGGGTCCTTCATCAGCTCGGTCTGCCGGCCGAACGAGGCGGTGTCGAGCCCTTTCAAGGGATGGTTCCTCTCGTACATCCCCTTGAGTTTCCGGGCCGCGACGTCAGGGTAGAAGGTATTGATCGCCTTCTGGCTCCGGTCCAAGGGCAACTCCTCAATCACATACTGGTCCGACCCCAGGCCGTTGGCCACGCCGCCGTGGACCTGGGCCTCGATGTCCTTCCCCTTGATGATGTTCAGCTTTTTCGCCCCGCAGTCCAGGGCTCCGAACTCCTCCGCCTCGGAGTTGAGCAGGCCCGGCGCGGCGTTCATCATGTCGATACAGGCCTTGTCGATGGCGACCGGGTCGTAAGAGGCGAGAATCCCGATCCCGTTGACGATCGGGGTGTCGGTCCAGCCGTAGCAGTCGCAATAAGGGGTGATGTCCATGGCGAAATTGAGGAAGAAAGACTTTCCCGGCTCTTTGGTCATCATGCAGGCAAGCGCCGAATCGGCGATGCGGCGGCCGAGGGTGGGCAGGTGATCGAAGCGCTGGATCGCCTTCACCCCCGCCATGTTGACGCAGAGATTGGCGCAGGCGAAGCAGTAGACGCAGCTCTCCAGGTCCACGGTGAGCCCCTCCTCTGTAACCTTCACGGAGCCTTCGGGGCAGCAGTCCTCGCAGACCTGCCACCATTCGCACTTCCGTCCCGGGCAGAGTTTGGCGTCGATTACCGGCTTGTCGCCCGCCAGGGCGCCGTGGAGGTTCATCTTTCCGCGCTTGCTCGCCCCGCCGACTCCGATGTTCTTGATCGATGCGCCGTAGCCGCCGGCCGGGTGCCCTTTAAAATGGGCGAGAGAGAGGAGCGCATCCGCATCGGCAATCGCGCGTGAAACGAACTGCTTCTTCAGGTAGTTCCCTCGCCCCTGGAGGTCGACCAGTACGTCGTCAGTCCCAAGCCATCCGTCGGCAATCACGATCGGACAGCCGACCGAGCCCTGGTTGAAGCCGTTGCGGTTCGCCGTTTCGAGATGATCCATGGCGAGGGTCCGGCTGATCCAGGGGTGGTAGGGCATGGTCGTCGTGTCGGTGACGAAGGGCCGCATGCCCTTCTCCTGAAGCAGGGTGACGAGGGTGCTGATGATCACGGGTCTCAGGTACCCCACGTTGTATGCCTCGCCCATGTGGGTCTTCACCGCCACGATGTCGCCCCGCTTCAGTTTGTCGAGCCAGCCCGATTGTTCGAGCATTTGCCGGGCCTTGATGGCCGTCGATTCCAGGAAACGCCTCGCCCGGGCATTCATGAACCAAACTTTCGATGGATCCATAACTCCTCCTTCCCCATAGCCCTGCCGTTACGCAGCCAGCCTCTGCAAAAACAAAACACCCTTTTGAAACGTCGTTCACACCGTTGTACGCTTTGATGTCGATTTGCGTGAGAAACCCTTTTTGTCGTCGCTTCCTGCGTTCACCTCCGATCCTGGATCTGGTATCCCATACCGCTCTTTTTTTCTTAACAAATTAGAAATGTTGCGGAATTATACTCATACCGTGCAGAACCGTTTTCAGGACGATTCCAACATGTCTTGTAAGAAAAACGAGCGTTGTTTACAAATTTTGGGACTGCATGAAAAGCAACTTACAAGAAAGACAGCTTACACTGGTAATTTATATTCTGCCGATTTAACGGATAGTTAGGCTCACCATGGCAAGCCATCCATAGACAATATTTCGTTGAACGATTACTCCCGAAATTTGTAAACAACGCTCAATTTTCCCGCAGTTTTACTGCAACAGAGCTGGGATGTCGGGCGAATTGTTTGTTCAGGAAGACGAGAGAGAGGAATTCAGATGGAGGATTGGGAGATGGACGGGAACGCCGCTGGAATGCCGGTATGGCATCTGACGGAGAACTGATCAGGACATCTATCTTGAAAATAGATATCACTTCTAAGATACCCCCACACCATGAGTAACGATCGGTTACCAGTTTCTGGAGGGTCTGATGCTTACCGAAATCAGCCTTTCAACTGGATTTTCAATCCTGGAAATTTTTTTTCTTCCTGGAGTTGCATGAGAGCCGCTTCAACTTGCTTGATATCCATGATTATGGCCTTTTTGGCCTGTTTCACGTTTCTGGCAGCGAGCGCTTTGTAGATGCGCTCGTGTGCCTCAAGAACCTTTTGAGAGAAATCACGGCCGGGTTCCAGTATTTTCTTTGCGTCCAAAAGAAGCGTTTCCACGTAATCCAGGAGGAAAATCATAAGGGGATTTTGGGTAGCATTGGCAATGATAAGATGAAAAGAGACCTCCCGGTCGCGATAGTTCATAGGCCGGTCATTTTGAAGGGCGTCACGTGTTTCCTGAATGATCTTCGCCAACCGACTCAATTCGTCATCCGTGATCACAGGAGCGACCGTTTCCGCGATATGGGACTCCAGAATTAACCGTACATCGAAAAGATTTTTCAGGGATAGATTCCGGAAGATAAAAAAGTTGCTGAATCCTTCCTTGGCCTTTTCCGTATCCACTTCGGTGATGAAGGCCCCTCCCTGGGCGCCTTGGCGAATCTCCAATAAACCAAGGACTTCCAAAGAACGGAGGGCTTCTCTCAACGAGCCTTTGCTTACGCCGAAATTGTCGATCAATTCCCTATCGGATGGAAGTTTATCGCCGGGCTTGAGGACGCCGTTAAAAATGGCCTTGCGGATTTGATCGACTATGTTTTGGGAAACCTTGCTGGTTTTGGCGCTTTCAAACATCCGTAACCCCCTTGGATATGCAATTCTGGACAAATCCAAACGTTAGGAAGAACGAATCAATTCTGACCCGGTCCTATCGGTTAGGAAGCACGAAGCATGGGTGAAAAACTTTATTTGGCCTGGAGCAAAGCAGAATAACCGAGGTCTGATGTGCGGCAAGAGCAGCAGGGGATATGAGATTGCTCATCAGCGCTTTGCCCCTCCGACCTACGAAGGGAATTTGAGTTTTTCATATGGCATCATTCAAAGGATGTCAAGGAAAAATATTTAAATATTTAATTATTGATTATTTGATGGGATACAGGACCGGATCCGTCCAGGCGCAGGAACTTGTGGAGGCCGGATAAATATCTCTGAAAGGGCACTGCCAAAAAAAAGCGAAAAACTCTTGACACAACCCGCCGTGCACGGACCATGTCTCTTGGAAGGCGTTGCGCCGGAAATGAAAAAGGGTGGGGCGCGATTCTAGTGTCTTGAGTCGTTAATCTCTTCGGGTTGAATTCCCCGCCGTTTGCGGCGTAGAATAGATGGGTGAGTGAATATAGACACGAGAGCCATAATGTTAGCGTACTGATCTATCATTTGGTATTTCCGGAAAAATACAGGCGAACGATTTTTGATAGTGAAGTTGACATGTTGGTAAAGGATGTCCGCTTGGATATTGAGAAGCGATACCAGATGAAGTTCCTTGAGATTGGTACGTGATAAAGATCACGTTCATGAAAGTCCTTTGCAGGATACCCCGCGGCTTGCCGCGGGGAACTTCACTTGCCAATGAATTTATAACTCGGTACACTAGCCCCTTGTCGTATTATCCAGAAACCCGGACTCAGGGGATTATCGTCTCAACCGCTCAGAGGATCCCCGGACCGATCCGCCTCGGTATGGCGAGCGGCCTAGGGGTGATCCTTCGACCTGCGTTTTTCGATTTTGACCCTTCCCGCCTTGTCCACCGCCACGCCCTCGGCCTCGAGGAGGGCCTTCTGCAACTTGAATCCGCTGCCGCGGGGGAGGGCGATGCTTCCGTCCTTCCTCACGATCCTGTGCCAGGGGAGGCCCTCCTTCCTGGAACAGGCATGTAGGACGCGGACAACCTGCCTGGCGCCCCGGGGATTGCCGGCCGCAGCGGCGATGTCCCCATAGCTTGCGACCTCTCCAGGCTTGACCGACTTGATCGCGTCGATGATCCTTTGGGTAAGCGCTTCCAGCATGAATGGTTCCTTCGCAGTCGCAGACCTTCCCCGGGGTCCTCACGGGACTATGGAGATCGGGGGATAAAACCATTTCTGCAGATGTCCGATCAAGAAAATTCCCCTATCACGATGCGGTGCGGCTCGTCCACGAACAGAAGACAGCATTCGACCGGCCGGCCCGGGAAGAGGCCCTGGAGGATCGTGCGGTATCGGACCATCTGGGGCCGGTAGCGGTCGGCGAGGTGGCCGACGCGACCCGTCTTGAAGTCGATCAGGGTGATGCGGTCGGGGGCGATGATGAGCCGATCGACGATGCCGAAAGAGCGGGTGTCGGAGATGTGCTGTTCGGTGAGGACCCGGCCTGGCCGAAAAAGGATCTCGCGCACCTTTCCGTTGCCGAGGAACCGCTCGACAGCGGCCCGCTCCTCTTCGGCGAGGCGGCCCGTCTCGATCCGGCGTTTATCGCCGGTGAGGCCGGCGAGGGCCGCGTGGATGCGGATCCCCCGCTCGATCCCCGCCTCGATATCGGCGGAGCGGAGCGCCGGGTCAATCTCCTCGGTCTCTGCCGGCGGGGGAGGGCCTTCGGCGAGTTCGGGCGCCGCCAACTCCTCGTGGTCGGCTGTTCGCGGCGTCTCGGGGCCGTAGTCGCAGCGCCAGCCGAATTCGGTCCGCTCGGCCTCCGGAATCTCCTGATTGGCGGCACGATGCATCCGCTCGCCGAAGCCCCTCAAGCCACCCTCCCTGTCGGCCCGAAGTACGATCGTCAGGCTCCTCACGGCGCGGGTCGCGGCGACGTAGAGGAGGTTGGCGGTTTCCTCGGCCTTCTCCTCCTGGACCGCCTCCGCTGCCCTGGCGATGGCCGGCCCCTGGGCGATCGGGCCGGAGCCGAGAAAGGCGATCTCGTCCTTGGTCAGGCCGAGCGGACAACCGTCGCCGGGATGGGGGATCTGGGGCGCCCGGTCGGTTCCCTCCTTCCAGAAAAGGAAGACATGAGGGAATTCGAGGCCCTTGGTCGAGTGGATCGTGGCCAGTTTCAGCCGGTCGGCGTGCTCCCCCTCGGGGACGGTGATCAGGTGCGACATCGCAAGCAGGTAACTCAGAAAGGCAGCGACATCGACGGCGTCGGGGCGGTCGAAATAGCGCTCCGCCTCGTCCCAGAGGGTCTCGATAAGGACGCGAGGGAAGTGGGCCGAAAGCGCGCCGAGGGCTTTGGTGAAGGCCGCGAAACGGTGCGGCCGGGCCGTGCTGCCGGTTTTTTCGGCGAGCCGCGCAACGGCGTTTGCAAGTGCATCGCCGTATCCCAGGGTCTCCAGGGCCCGGGGGATGAAGAGCCCCTTCTCCCCGGTGAAGAGGGCGACGAGCGACAAAAAAAGCGCCGTCCCCTCGCGGAGGGCCAGGAGCTCTCGGCCGCGGATCCCCGAGGTGGGGATCCCGGCCCGGGCCAGGCCCGCTGCGATCTTGTCCATATGGATGTTGGTCCGGCAGAGGACCGCCATGTCGCCCCAGGGGCAGCCTAGATCGGCCTGCCTTTGCTGGATCACCTCGACGAGGCGCTCGAAGGCCGACTCGTCGCCCCGGTCGCAGGCGGCCGGGATCACGGCCACCTCGGAAAGGCCGCCGTAGGGGTGTTTCGGCTTTTCCGGCGGCGTCTGGAGGTTCACCTTGCCGGTCCCGGCGAAAAGCTCTTCGACCAGGTGGTTGAAGAACCCGATGAGGAGCGGTGTCGAGCGGTAGTT
>CAYOGU010000241.1:0-5929 GCA_964403345.1 uncultured Syntrophus sp.
ATCTCTCCCTTCCCGGTCAGGTCGTAACGCTCTTGCTCTTCCAGGTTGGGGGCTTGGGATCATCACCTTTTCGGTGGTCGTCTTCGGGATGATGGGGCGTGGGGTTTCCTTCCGGGGACGGGAGATCATGCAGTCCACGTTTCTCCACACGCCCCGGCGAGACTTCATCGTGATCGTCCGGGGGGTTCTCCGACTCACCTTCATCATCGAGGCCGCAGGGACACTCCTCCTCTTCCTCCGATTTGTCCAGGACTTCCAGCCGGCGACGGCCTTCTTCCACGCCCTCTACAACGCCGTCTCGGCCTTCAACAACTGCGGCTATTCCCTCTTTTCGGACAGCCTGATGTCATACCGGGGGGACTGGCTGGTCAACCTGACCGTGATGGGCCTTATCGTCCTGGGGGGGATCGGCTTCATCGTCCAGATGGAGGTCATCGCCTGGCTTCGGGGTGTCCAGAAGAAGATCTCTTTGCATAGCAGGATCGTCCTTTTAACCACCGGCGCCCTGATCCTGGCCGGGGCCATGCTGTTCTATGTCTTTGAATCGAAATTCATTCTGAAGGGGGTCCCCTGGTCCACGCAGTTCCTCGACGCCCTCTTCCAGTCGATCACGCCAAGGACCGCCGGATTCAATACCGTGGATATCGGCAAGCTCACCAATGCGACAATCCTCCTGATGATCCTCCTCATGTTCATCGGGGCCTCTCCCGGTTCCACCGGCGGCGGGATCAAGACCACGAGCTTTACGATCCTTCTCCTGGTCATCTGGAACCGGATGCGGGGGCGCTACCATATCAACGTGATGAACCGGCGGATCCCAAGGGAGATCGTCGGCCGGACGATCGCCATCATCTTTGCGGCGGCCTTCGCGGTGGTCCTGATCACGTCGGTCCTCCTCTTTTCCTCCGGGACCGGCGCCGGGGCGCCAGACCAGAGCCGGCACCTCTTCGTGGAATACCTCTTCGAGACGGTCTCCGCCTTCGGGACGGTGGGCCTTTCCATGGGAGTAACGCCCAAACTCAACGATATCCAGAAACTGGCCGTGATCCTGATGATGTTCGCCGGGCGCGTCGGTCCACTGACCCTGGCCTTCTCATGGTTCGCCGTGGGGAAAAAGGAGATCACGTACGCGGAAGAGTCGATCATGGTCGGATAGAAAAAGTGTGAAGCGGCAAGGAAGTTAACATCATGCAAAAGCGGGTCGTCGTCATCGGGCTCGGGATCTTCGGGTCCAACATCGTCCGGGAGCTTTACGCGAGCGGTTTCGAGGTGATCGCCATCGACAAAAACAAGGAGGCCGTCCAGCGGGTGAGGGACTGCTCCACCAAGGCAATCATGGCCGACGGCACGGACAGGGAGATCATGGACGAGATCGGGATCCAGGAGGAGGATGTCTGCATCGTCTCCTTCGGGGAGGACCTGGCGGCCTCGACCCTGACGACGTTGCACCTTCGGCAGATCAAGGTCAAGACGATCATCGTCAAGGCTCCAAACGAGGAGCACAAGCTGATCCTGGAGAAGGTCGGGGCGACGGACGTCATGATCCCGGAGAAGGAGATCGCACATAAGGTGGCCAAGGGCCTCATCTCTCCCAACGTGATCGACTATCTGCCCCTCTCGGAAGACTACGCGATCTGTGAGATGGCCCCGCCAAACGATTTCCTGGGAAAGACCATCGCCGAACTGCAGCTCCGGAGCCGCTACCACATTAACGTCATCGCCGTCCGGGACGTCGTTTCCGGCAATGTCCAGATGGTCCCCCCTGCGGACTTCGTGATCAAGGACGGCGAGGTCCTCGTCGTCGTCGGCCGGGAGGAGGACATCCAGAAGGTCAAGTAGCCATCCCAGACACAATCTCTCCGCTGGTGATGCGCGCCGGCGGGACCACCTTTCCCTCGGGTCATCCCGGCCGGGACGGAAGGGATCATACGGGGCGGTGGGGATGTCTGTCCCCTTGAGATCGGGGTTTCTCGCGAGAAGTGCCCGAAGGTGAACGAATCGGCCGCGCTGGGTATTCCCGAATAGAAAAGGGGATTGCCCCTTTTCAGGTGGCAACCCCCCTCTTCTGCCTTGAATGTTCCGGACAGCCCGGTGTCGCGTTCCTAGAAGCGCCAGTTCACGAGGATCATCCCGGTGGCCAGTTCGCTGGGAAAATTAGAGAACCACTTGTTTTCGGAAATCACGTTCACGACGCCGATCTGGAGTCCGGAGTCCGCCTTGGCGGCGTAATTGACGACGCCGAGTTGAAGACCCGTCAGAACACCGGCGCAGTTCACGAGACCCGACTGAAACCCCTTCATGGTTTTGTCCGTGTAGTTGACGAGGCCTTCCTGCCATCCGTAGAAGTCCCTGCTGACATAATTGACCAACCCCCACTGGACCCCTTTGTAGGTCTCCGCATAGTTAAGAATGATGCCCAGGCTGAAACCGGCGCTCTCCCCCCTGGATCCGTTGGCAAATCCCAGGGCAAACCCCTTCTGGGGATTTTCGCCCCATATGTTGAGGGAGACGCCTTCAATCGTGGTCTTCGTGTCGAAGATGGCCACATCCGGCGTGAGGCTGAGCTGGATCGGTTGCGAGTCGGCAGCCATGGCCGTGCCGGCGGCAGCCAGGATGATTCCCATGGTGATGAAAAGGATTTTTTTCATTTTGTCCTCCTTCCGTTCTGATTGTCCAAGGAGCAGATACCCAGATGACGACATAAGACCCAATGACCTATCAGACATTGACGCCTTTATTTCAATAACATATCCCGTCATGCCTGTCCAATGCCGATTTTCGCAATGCATACCCCTCTGGGACCCCTGGCGTTCGGCTGTTCCGTCACTCGGAAACTGAAATCCTTATAACACTCTTTCAGGAAAACTTTACGGCGACCCCGAGGATCCCAAGGCTCCGGTGTTCGAGGCCGTACCGGAGGTCCAGGCCGGCCGCGGCCAGGGCGCCTTTCAGATCGTCGCTGCGGAAGCGGTTGCCGGCGGGGTGGAGGAGGATCCGCTTGGTGATGACGTTTCCGTAGAGAGTGGGGTAGAGCTCCTCGAAGGCATAGGTCCCGCCCGGCCTGAGGACCCGGACGATCTCGGCCAGGGCCCCCTGCCAGTCGGGGATGTGGTGGAGGACGCCGAACCCGAAGAGGGCATCGAACGACCCGTTCCGGCAGGGGAGCCGGGAGCAGTCGCCCACGAAGAAGGCGATTTCCCGCCTCGCCACGGCGTCGAGGTATCGGCCGGCCCGGCCGATCATCGTGATGTCCAGGTCCATCGCGTGGAGCTCCGAAGGCCGGAAGGCCTCCCGGATCAGCCTGGCCCCGGCGCCCCGGCCGCATCCCACTTCCAGGATCCGGCTTCCCGGCGGGATGACGGCCCTCTTCTCGAACCAAGCCATCTCCATGCGCTGCTGGAGGGGCCTCAGGGGGTTGTTGACCGCCCAGCGTTCCGCCCAGTTGAGCTTCACCGCTTCACCCCCCGGTAGACCACCGCGATCCCATTCGTGAGGCGCCGGTAGCCCACGTCGCCGAAGCCGGTCCGCTCCAGGAGCCCTTTGATGTCATCGGGCGGCGGGAACCTCCGGATCGATTCCGGCAGGTGAAGGTAGGCGGCGCGGTTCCCGGCCAGGACCCGTCCGGCCAGGGGCATGAGGCCGAAGGAATACAGATCGTAGAGCCGCCGGAACCAGCCGGTGACGGGGAGGGAGAACTCCAGGACCATCAGCCTCCCTCCCGGTTTCAGGACCCGGTGCATCTCGGCGATCCCCCGGTCCATGTGCGCCAGGTTCCTGATCCCGAAGCCCACCATGGCCCCGTCGAACTCCCCTGTTGGAAAGGGGAGGCACTCCGCGTCTCCCTGGACGGCCAGCGGCCTCTTCCCCGGAACCGCGCGCCGGATCTTGGGCATCCCCGCCTCGATCATGGCCCGGCTGAAGTCGCACAGGACGACGCGGCCTTCGGAGGCCACGGCCCGGACCGCCAGAACGGCCAGGTCCCCCGTCCCGCCGCAGACGTCCAGGACCCGTTCGCCCGGTAAGAGTCCGAGGGCCTCCACGGCCAGGCGCTTCCAGCGGTGGTGGAAGCCGAGGCTCAGGAGGGTGTTCATGAAATCGTATTTGCCGGCGATGGCATTGAAGTGGCGGAGGATGTATCCGGGATCGTTCATGGGCCTCCTCGTTTCATTCATACCTTTCCCCGGAGGATCCAGAGGATCACTCCCGAGTAGAGCAGGACCAGCGGAAAGACGGGGATGCCTGCGCCGTAGAAGAGAAACCGGAGGGTCCCTGCCGGTGCCGCTGCCGCTTCGATCCCGACCGCGAAGGGGACGAGGTAGGGCCAGAAGCTGCCCGCGGCGGCCAGGAAGAGGGCCAGGAAGAGGAGGACCGTCATGGCATAGGGGACGGAGTCCCTCCGGCCGCGGATGCCGGTCCAGAGTCCCAGGATGGCTGCGGCGCCCAGGGCCGGCGCGAGGAAGAGCCCGGGGGACTCCTGCCAGCGTGCGGCGAGGCGCGGGTGAACGGCGGTCGTCCATAGGGCGGCAATCAGGAAGACCGCCAGGAACGCCACAAGGAGCCCCGCAAGGAGCCGGTAGGCCCTCTCCCGCGTCTCCCCGGTCGTTCTGAGGACGAGCCAGGCCGCACCCAGGAGGGTGTAGCCCAGGGTCAGTCCCGTCCCGCAGGTCAGGGTGAAGGGCGTCAGCCAGTCGAAGGGACCTCCTGCGTACCGGCCATCCGCCACGGCGATCCCCTGGACGATGCCTCCCAGGGCCGCGCCCTGGATGAAGGCGGCTGCGAGGGAGCCCAAGAAGAAGCCCCAGTCCCAGAGCCGACTTCCCCCGGCATGGTTGCGGAATTCGAAAAAGACTCCCCGGAAGACGAGGGCGATGAGCATCGCCGTGAGAGGCAGGTAGAAGGCCGGCAGGACGATCGCGTAGACCGGTGGGAAGGCGGCGAAGAGCCCCGCTCCGACCAGGATGAGCCAGACCTCGTTCCCGTCCCAGAAGGGGGAGATGGCCCTGACTAGGGTTTCCCGGTGCGAGCCGTCCCGGGTGAAGCCGAAGAGGATGCCGACCCCCAGGTCGTAGCCGTCGCGGACCATGTAGACGAAAAGGGCAAAGGCGATCAGTAGTGCCCAGAATTGGGGAAGCCAAAGAGGATCCATCGCATCACTCCGCGGAATCGGTGCCCCCGGCGGGCCCCTTTCGGACGATCCCGAACAGGTAGCGTCCGCCGAAAAGGGCCAGGAGGCTGTAAACCGCCGTGTACCCGGCGAGGGTGACGAGGACCTCCGCCGTGCCCAGGGTCGGGGTCACGGCCTCGGCGGTCCTGAGGAGCCCATAGACTGCCCAGGGCTGGCGGCCGACCTCGGTCGTGATCCAGCCGACGATCACGGCGAGAAATCCCGCCGGGAAGGCCAGAGCCGTGCACCACAGGAACCAGCGGGTCTTCTCCAGACGTCTGCGCAGGTCGAGCCAGAGGCCGACTACGCCAAGGACGAGGATCGCCATCCCCAGGCCGACCATGATGCGAAAGGCGAAGAAGACGGTGAGGATCGGCGGCCAATCCCTCCGGGAAAAATCGCTCAGCCCCGAGACGCGCGCCGTCCAGCTTCCAGTGGCGATCCAACTGCCCACGTAAGGGGACTCGACGGACCAGCGGTTCTTCCGGCCCTCCACGTCGGGAAGGGCAAGCCAGACCTCCCGGCCCGGCTCCTCCGGGTGCCAGCGCGCCTCGATGGCAGCGAACTTGGCGGGCTGGTACCGGTAGAGGTCCTTGCCGCTCAGGTCCCCGACCACAATTTGGGCGACAATCAGGACGGTCGTGATCCGGAACCCCCAGCGCAGCAACAACCCCGCTTCGGCCCGGTGGACCTTGCGGAGCGCGAACCAGGCGCCGGCGGCGGCGATACATAGGGAAGTGGTGAGGAAACTGGCCAGGAGCATGT
>CAYOGU010000242.1:0-5902 GCA_964403345.1 uncultured Syntrophus sp.
ACCTGCTCGGGGTGGACCGGATGAACGACCGGGTGGCCTATGCCTTCCGCCCTGAGCACCCCTCGGTCCTCAGGACCCTCCGGCGCATCGCCGAGGCCGCCCTCCGGGCCGGCAAGACCGTGAACGTCTGCGGGGAGATGGCCTTCGACCCGGACCTGATGCCTTTCCTGCTGGGTGTCGGGATCCGCTCCCTGAGCGTCGATCCCCAGTATCTCACCGAGCTTCAGGGCCGGATCACGGCCATGAGCATGGCCGAGGCCGAGGCCTATGCCGAGCGGCTCCTGGCCGAGGCCTCCCTGGTGGGCGTTCAGCGGGTCCTCCGCCGGGGGATCGGGGGGAAAGGACGCGAGGGCCGACCGGGGGCGGCGTCCCGATCGGAAGAACCATAGTGTTTCCATGTCAGCAGCATAAGGAGATTCCCATGTCTCGATTATTCGAGGCCGCGTGCATCGGCACGATGAAACTCGCCAACTGTTTCGTGCGCTCGGCCACCTACGAGGGAATGGCCACCCCGGACGGCATCTGCACGCCCGCCCTGCAGGGGAAGATGGTCGAACTGGTTGAAGGGGGGATCGGGCTCATCATCACCAGCCATGCCTTCGTGAGCCCCGAGGGCCGTGCCCGTCCCCTTCAATACGGCATCCACCAAGACGGCGTGATTCCCGCCCTGGCGACCATGACCCGGGCCATCCACGAGCGGGGCGGCCGGATCGTCATCCAACTGGCCCATGCCGGCGGCCAAGCCTTCTCCAAGGCGACGGGCCTTCCCGCCCTGGGGCCCTCGGCCGTGGAGATGGAGAACGGCACGTCCGTCCGTCCGATGGGCCCCGGCGACATCACCCGGATTCGGGATGCCTTCGGAGAAGCGGCGCGGCGGGCCAAGGAGGCTGGGTTCGACGGCGTCCAGATCCATGCCGCGCACGGCTACCTGATGAGCCAGTTCCTCTCCCCCTACTTCAACAAGAGGACGGACGGCTACGGCGGCAGCCTGGAGAACCGGGCCCGCCTCCTGCTGGAGACAGCGGCCTATATCCGCTGGCGGGTCGGGGAAAGGTTCCCTGTTCTGGTCAAGATCAACTCGGACGATTTCATCGAGGGCGGATTCAACACCGACGAGATGGTCCGCGTCTCGAAGATGCTCGAGAATGCGGGAGTGGACGCCGTCGAGATCAGCGGCGGGACGGGCCTCTCCAAGGACAAGATCCCCAGCCGGATCGGCCTTGCCAAGGCGGGCGAGGACGAGGTGTACTACCGGGAGGCGGCCCGGGCCTTCAAGCAGGAGGTACGGATTCCCCTGATCCTGGTGGGGGGAATCCGGTCGCTTCCAGCGGCGGAGGCGCTGGTGGCGGAGGGCCTGGCCGACTACATCGCCCTGAGCCGGCCGCTGATCCGGGAGCCGGACCTGGTGCGCCGGTGGCGGTCCGGCGATCCGGCCAATGCGACCTGCATCTCCTGCAACCGCTGCTACCGGCCGATCCTGCGGGGAGACGGGCTCGCCTGCGAGGCCATCGACCGGACCGGGGAGAGATGACAATCTTTTAATCTTGCGACCTCTTGCATGATCGCGGCCGATGGGATTACAGTAACTCCATGAGGGTGCTTTTCGTCGAGGACGACAGGAAAATCGCATCCTTCGTGAAGAAGGGGCTCCGGGAACAGGGTTTCGTCGTGGACACCTGCGAAGACGGTGATGAGGGCTATGCCCTGGCCATCGGACAGGCCTACGACGTCATCCTCCTGGACATTATGCTGCCCGGCCGCGACGGCCTGACGATCCTCCGGCAACTCCGGGAGGAGAAGCACAATGTCCCAGTGATCCTCCTGACCGCCAGGTCAGCCCTGAACGAGCGGGTCGAAGGCCTGAACCTGGGTGCCGACGACTACCTCAGCAAGCCCTTCTACATCGAAGAACTCCTCGCCCGGATCCATGCCGTGACCCGGAGGGGAACGGGCCAGCAGCTCAGCGTCCTCCAGGACGACGAGCTCGCGGTCAACCTGATCACGCGTGAGGTCCGGACAGCCAGGGGGGGCGTCGAGCTGACGGCCCGCGAGTTCAACCTGCTGGCCCTGCTGATGCGTTCCCCCGGCAGGGTCTTCACACGGACGCAGATCCTGGAACACGTCTGGGGCTACTGCTACGATCCCCAGACCAACGTGGTGGACGTGTACATCCGCCGGCTGCGGGCCAAGGTGGACGTGGAGCCCGACCGCCCGCGCATCGAAACGGTCCGGGGCGTCGGATACCGGTTCAACGCCCTGGCCAAGGAGTAGATTCCTTGTTTCGGATCAAGATCATCCTCTTGTCCATCCTCATTTCGGGCTCCGTGCTGATCGGTTTCGGCCTTTACTTCCTTGATGTGATCAACAACGTGAGCCTCGACCGGATCGACCGGGAGATCCTCACCCTCGGGGATGGGCAGTTGCGCATCCCGTTTCCCAGGAGGCACTGGGAGGAAATGGATAAGTCGCTCCGGTTCATCTACGGGGAGGAGCGCGGGAAGGCGATCATCGTCCAAGTCAAGGATTCGCGTCAGGAGGTCCTGTACCGCTCGCCACACTGGCCCAGTGGGATCTCCGAGGACCTCTTCCCCGAGTACGACCGCCGCATGGAGGCCCCGCCGGCCTTCGAGATGCTTCTGCGCAACCCGCCTCCCGATCCGAAGAACGGCCCTCCGCCCGGCATGGCGTCCGGGCCCGCCGACCAAGTGGCGCCGGGCGAAAGGACGAGGCCGCAGGCGCCACCTGGTCGCCCTCCCGATCGGTCGGGGAATGCCCCCCCTGCCGGGTTGGCCCCTCCGGGCCTGCCGTCTTTTCCGCCCCTTCCCCCGATACAGGTGCGGATCAAGCAGCCCTTCTTCAAGACCGTCAAGGCCGATCAGGGGACGGGACCCTGGCGGATCGGGATCCTGGGGAACCAGTACGTCACGATCCTGCTTGGAATGGAGATGACGGGCTTTTATGCCGAAGCCGCCCGCTTTAAGAAGGCCTTCTGGATCACCGTGCCGGTCGCACTCCTCCTCCTGGCCGCGGGTGGGTGGCTGATCACCAATCGGGCGCTGAGGCCGATCGCACTCATCACCCGGACGGCGGAGACCATCACGGCGCAGGGCCTCGACAAACGGATCCCCCCGTCGGCCGGGGCGGACGCCGAGCTTTCGAGGCTGGTGGACGTGATCAACCGGATGCTGGACCGCCTCGAGAAGAGCTTCAAGCAGGCCCTGCGCTTCAGCGCCGACGCCGCCCACGAGTTGAAGACCCCGCTGACGATCCTCCAGGGGGTCCTGGACGATGCCGTGCAGCACGCGGCCACGGGTTCGGAGGCGCAGCGCTTCTATGGGGAACTGATCGAGGAGGTCCAGCGGCTCAAGACGATCGTACAGAAGCTTCTGATCCTGGCCCGGGCCGATGCCGGGGAACTGGCGCTGAACCTGGAGAGCCTCGACATGAGCGCCGTGGTCGAGTCGGCCATTGAGGATGTCGGCGCCATCGCGCCGAACCTGCGCTTGGAAAAAAGGATCGCCTCCCATGTCATTGTCGAAGCCGATCCGGACCTCCTCAGGCAGGCGGTCCAGAACCTCGTCTCCAATGCCGTCAAGTACAACGTCGAGGGCGGCCTGATCCGGTTCGAGCTCGAGGCGCGGAACCGGGAAGTCCTCCTGACGGTTTCCAACACCGGAACCCCGATCCCCGAGGCCGACCGCGAGAGGATCTTCCACCGCTTCTACCGGGTCGACCAGTCCCGTAGCAGCGTCGTTCCCGGTTCCGGCCTCGGACTCAGCCTCGCCCGGGAGATCGTCCAGGCCCACCGGGGAACCCTTCGCCTTGATGTGGGCACCGGCGAGATGATCGCCTTCACCCTGTCGCTTCCCCGGTCGCTCTCCTAGAGCGGTCGTTCCCGGTCCCTGCAACCCCATCATAACCTTATTGGTTCTTCTTAAATCTTCCTGTTGCCCGACACGGCTAGCCCACCTGTCCCCGTTTTTCTTGATCCCCACAAAATGACAAACCTTTCAACTCTCACCCGCAAGATGACAATTTTGTCATGATTTCCCGCAGCGATCTGTCATCTGGGGGGTGTAGGGTCTTCCCCGAACCGCGGGAAAGGAAACCGCGGACGAACAAGATCCAGGAGGTCATGAAAATGAAAAAGGTTATTGCCAAGGATGTGGCGGCGCTGGCCGTCGCCATCGCGATGCTGATGATGCTGATGCTCAATCTGGCTTACGGACAGACGTCCGCTCCGCAGGTTCAGGAGAATCCTGCCGACCGGGACAGCCGGCTTGCCGGAGGGGAGGGGTTCCGGGGCCCCGGCCATCCGCCGGGTCCCCCACCGGAGGCCTTTGATGCCTGCAAGGACAAGACGGCCGGAAGCACCGCCCAGTTCACAACGCCCTGGGGGGAGACGATCCAGGGGATCTGCCGGGAGAAGGGGGACCGTCTCGTCCTGGTCCCGGATCGACCGGAGGGCAGGAAGCTGGCGGTGCACCCCTGTCCGCCGCCTCCGCGCAGTTGTCCGCCGCCGATGCCCGTGCCTCCGGCCTGCTGCGGTTGCCCTCCCCCTCCATGGGAACGGGAAGGGATCGACCGCTCTCCCGGCCGGTGAGGCAGGACGATGTGTTGAGAAAGGGGAATGGCAATGAATCGTTTTGATGAACCATCTGGAACAGGGGGGAGGGGCCGTCGTCCGGTCCGGCTCTCGATCATCCTCTGCCTTGTCGGGGTGCTGCTGTCCCTGACGGCCTGCTCTCCCCTGTATCACCAGGCGGCCTTGCAGGACCGTTCCGGCGATTCTGTCAGGAAGGCAGAGGCGCCTTCGACCCAGGTCTATTTTTATCCGAAGGCGGGTCAGAGCATGGAGCAGCAGTCGCGCGACCATTACGAATGTTACAACTGGGCCATCCAGCAGACCCGCTTCGACCCGAGCGCGCTGCCGGTGTCCATGGAGCAGCGCGTCCGGGTTGTGCCGATGCCGGCGCCGGGGTATGACACGGCGGCCCTGGCCGTGGCCGGGGCCGTGCTGGGGGCCCTGGTCGCCGGTCCGCGGCATGCGGCGGGAGGGGCCCTGGTCGGCGCCGGCATCGGGGCTGTTGCCGGCGCGGCATCGGATTCGGCCCGGCAGGAGGCCGCCCGGCAGGCGGCGGAGGATTACCGGGACCGGGCCGCCGATTCCCAGCTTTCTAAGAAAGCCGCCGAATTCAGGCGGGCGATGTCCGCCTGTCTCGAGGGGCGCGGTTACAGCGTCCAGTAGCGGCTGGAACAAAGGAGCGAGTCCATGGAAACTTTCATCATGCGGCATTCTCGTCGGGGACGGTCCTGGGCGCGCCTGGCGGCCCTGGTCCTTCTGGCCGTGGCCGTCTGCCTGGGGACTCTCCTGCCCTCGGCCGCTGCGGGTCCCCCGCCGGGACGGGATTTCAGGGAACCCCTTCCTGGCCCGCACCTTCCCGGTCCAGGGCCGATGATGGATGTCCTGCCGTTCGGCTACCGGGTCGTCCTTTACGGCGGCGACCCCTACTACTTTTGCGGGGGGGTGTGGTACCGCCCCTACGGACCGCGCTTTGTCGTCACGGTCCCCCCTTTCGGTCTGGTCGTCCCCTTTCCGCCTCCAGGATGCGTGACCGTCTGGGTGGGCGGCGTGCCGTACTGCCTGGCCGACGGGGTGTACTACGCCCCCTACGGAGAACGCTATGTCGTGGTCGCGCCACCGGATAAGGACAAGGCTGGGGCTGGCCAGACCGATCCATCCAAGCTTTACATCTATCCGCGCCAGGGCCAGAGCGAACAGCAGCAGGTGGACGATCGCTATGCCTGCCACAGTTGGGCCGTGGGTCAGACGGGTTTCGATCCGACCCACCCGGCCGAAGGGATGTCCCCACAGCAGAAGGGACAGAAGCGGCTGGACTAC
>CAYOGU010000243.1:0-5894 GCA_964403345.1 uncultured Syntrophus sp.
CTCGACGCGCGTCTTCTACATGGACGAGGGGACCGTCTACGAGGAGGGCACGCCCCGTCAGATCTTCGAGCAGCCGGCCCGGGAGAAGACCCGTGCCTTCATCCACAAGATCCGGACCTTCGTCTTCGAGATCCGCTCCCGGATCTTCGACCTGTACCGCCTCCAGGGCGGCGTCGAGGAATTCGGGCGCCGGCAGTTCCTCTCGGAGAAGCAGATCCACGATATCCAGCTCATCCTCGAGGAGCTGATCCTGCACAAGCTTCTTGGGAGGTTGACCGATCCCATTGAGATAACCGTCACGGTCGGTTTTTCCGAAACCACCGGCGGGCTTGAACTGACGCTTGTCTATCAGGGAGAGGCCTACAATCCCCTGGAGGACGGCGGCGACGACCTGCCCCTGAGGCTGATCCGGAATCTGGTCCGGGACGCGTCTTGCGCCGGTGAAGCAGGGAAGAGCCTGCTGCAACTGACCCTCGGAAACAGCCGCTAGCGGATCGTGATCTCGACGCGCCGGTTCCTGGGCTCGGCGACGCCGTCAGGCGTCGGGATGAAGGGGTTTTCCTTGCCGTGGTAGGTGATCTCGATGATCTCCCGCTTCACCCCTCGCAGGACCAGGAGGTCCGCCACGGCCCGGGCGCGGTTCAGGGAGAGGGTGCGGTTGTACGAGGCAGGTCCAACGGTGTCGGTGTGGCCGGAGATAGTGATCTCGTGGGGGTTCCTGGCCTTGATCGTCTCGAGGACCTCCTGGATCGTCCGGCCGGAAGCCGTCGTCATCTCGATTCGCCCGGTCGGGAAGAAGACCCGGTAGGTCACCGGCGGATCGGGCCTGGCATCGAGGGCCTCCTTGAATATCGCGCGAACCGTGCCCTCATCCAGGGTCTTTGGCTCGCCGGGAAGCCGGTCGATGCGGGTCATCTCGGTGGCCTGCCAGGGCCGGTCGAGGATCTGGGCCCCCTTCTCGGTGGCCACCTCCACCCGGCCGACCCGGCCGTCCGCCTCCGGCATGATGACGAAGCGGATCCGATAGGGCTTCGGCGGATCGGGCCTGGCATCGAGGGCCTCCCGGAACATAGCCCGCACGGTCTGCTCGTCCAGGGGCTTCGGCTCGCCAGGCGGCCGGTCGATGCCCGTCGTCTCGACGGCCTGCCAGGGCCGGTCGAGGACCTGCGAACCCTTCCCGGTGGCCACCTCCACCCGGCCGACCCGGCCGTCCGCCTCCGGCATGATGACGAAGAGCGTTTTGGTGGTACTGCATCCCGCCAGGGCCAAGACGGCCGCAAGAACGATCCCGACGATTTTCAGATGGCCGAACGTTTTTCCCATGGTCCCATCCGCCCGTGAGATCCCGGCGCTGCGTCTGCCCGCCCCTCCCTATTTTCCCCCGGGCCCGCGGATCAGCCTCTCGAGTCTGGCGGCCTCCTCGTCGGTGAAGTCCTTCAGGTCCTCGCCTTCCTCCGAAATCGCCAGATAGGTCCCCCGAACGCCGCAGACGGCCGTCCTCGTTTCGAAGCGGACGGCCTCGGGCCTGAGCTTCGCGATCAATCCGGACAGGTAGACCAGGGTGCCGCGCTTGAACCGGTAGATTGCGGAGAGTTTCTGTTCGGCAGGCTCAAAGGCGAAGGCCTTGAATTCCAGTCGCGACTGGGAGCCGATCGAAAGGACGCTGTCGTCCTTCATGATCAGGCCCATGGATCCGTCACGGCCTGTAACGATCTCGTCCTTCTCCAGCAGGACGTCGCCCGTCTTGGCGGGAAATGCCTTCCCCTCCCTCTCGATGAGGGCCTCTCCCTTGACGGTCTTCACGACGCCGACCTGCGGCCCGGCAGCCCCGGCCCAGTTCGCGACCAGGAAAAGCGCCAGACCCATCGCAATGACAAGCAGGGGTTTCATAGCATCCTCACGATTGGATTGGTTGATGATCGCCATCTTACACATCTTTTCCAGGGAGTCAATCCGTCCTTTTCCCGCCCTCCTGCGGGGGCCGCCCCTGTCGCGCCCGGACACTGACGGATCGCGGGGCAAAGGGCGATCCGGCGTCCGGGTGATCATCGGAAATTGGAACGGGCCAGAAGGCCGGGAGACACTCTCCGCGCGGATCCGGCCGGACCGGCCGATCAGGGGACCAGGAGCTTGATCACCATCAGGAGGACCACCCCGATGAAGACCCGCTTGATCCAGGCGTTCCCGATCCGGTCGGCGTAGTGGGCTCCGAAGTAGGACCCGATGCAGGCGCCGGCGAACATGGCCGCGGCCAGGGGAAGATCGACCGCGCCGTGGAAGGCATAGGTGATCCCCGAGGTGGCGGCCAGGGCGATGGCACCGAGCTTCAGAGTGGCAGCGCCCTCCAGGAATGTCTGGCGAAAGACGAGGATCATGATGTAGGTCAGGAACGTGGCAGCACCGGCCCCATAGAAACCGCCGTAGGTCCCCACCAGCAGGCTGAAGAAGATCCCCTTGGCATGGTCCCGCCCCGTCAGAGGGCCTCCGACCTTCTCGACGCCGAGTTTGGGCTTGGCCGCAATGACGATCAGAAGCGATACCGTCATCGCCGCGATGAGGATTCGCATCGTTGTCGGGCTGATTTGGAGGGCGATGTTCGCTCCGAGGAAGGAACCCACCAGGCACGGAATGCCCACCATGAACCCGATCCGGTAATTGACCAGTCCCTGCTTGTGGAAGGAGTAAAGCCCCGCGATCCCCACTCCCGAGACGCCCAGCCGGTCGGTGCCAATCGCCGTGTGGGGGGGCAAACCCAAGAAGATCAGGACGGGGATCGTAACGAGGCTGCTACCGCCCACCAGCGTCCCGAAGACGCTGCTTCCCAGACTCGTCAGAAACATGATGAGGAGATTGGTGATGTCCATGATCCCTTCCTATCCCGGATCTTCCGTCGCCCGTTCCGATCGCGGCATTTTGGTGCCTCTACCACATTTCGGTCGGCCCGTCTCCCAATTATTCGCGTCCCTCTCCGGGGCGGACAAGACCGTTCGGCGCTGTATTCCATTTTCCTTGACAGATCACGGGGCTATCCATTATCTTTCAAAAACCGGCGGGTTCCTCTCCACTCCACGCGAAGGATCCCGCTTCCCCCATCCGGCAGGACTGGCAGGGGGACCGAGGAACGGAACGACTGCGACTGCGATAGACGCCGATCATGACCGCCGCCACCCTGCATGGGGTCCTGAGTGGATGGAGGGAGCCATGGGCACGGGATTGGAAAAGAGGAAGTTCCAACGTCTTGATTTCCAGTTGGACGTCGACATCGAGATCGTGACCGCCGGGGCATCTCCGTCCAGCGCTCCCCCAGCGCGGTTCAAGAGCCAGAACCTCTCCGACGGCGGGATCTGCCTGGAGGCCAACGCCATCGAGATCAATGCCATCTCCCTGCTCTCCGGACCGCCCGGGGCGCGGGAGAACCGTCTGCGCATGAGGATCTCGCTCTTTCCCGACGAGGTGCCCTGCGAGATCCTCGGAGAGGTCTGCTGGTACGACATCGCCCGGGATGAATCGGAATTCCGGTACCAACTGGGGATCGATTTCATCGAGATCTCGGAGGATGGAAAGGAACAACTGGCGAGATTCCTGAAAAGCGCCAAACCCGACGCGGGCCTCCTGCACAAACTCTTCGGATAAGGCCCCGCCCACCTTCGCACGGAACACTCCGGGCGGTTCCAGGCCCGCCCTACTGCTTCGGGGGCACGATCTGCTGTCCGCTCAGATCCACGCGTCCGAGAAAGACGATGAACTTCTTGAGGATCTCCCCGTCGAAGCACCGCCTCATCCCCTCGTCTCGGTCGTCCTTGGGCTGATCCCCGTTCTCCTGTGCCGGCGGCGTCCCGATCATGATCTGCATCGTCTTGCGGGGAGGCATGGGGTCCTTGTAGGGACGGCGGGAGGTCATGGCGTCGAAGGCATCGACGATCCGCAGGACGCGGGCCAGGGTGGTAATCTTCACCCCTTCGATGCACATGGGATAGCCACCGCCGTGGAAATCCTCATGGTGGTGGAGGACCGCCTTCTTGACGAACCCCGGGAGGTCCGTGTCCAGGAGCATGGCCAGGCCGTTGAGGGGATGGCGCTTCATGATCTCCCATTCGATCTCGTTGAGCGGTTCCGGCTTATTGAGGATCTCCGTCGCCACGAAGGCCTTGCCGATGTCGTGGAGCAGGGCTCCGACGCCGCACTGCCTGAGCATCTCCATCTTCTGCTTTTCGTTCGCCGCCTCGTAGCCGGGTTGGATCCCCTCCAGGACGTCCGGGTTCTCCCGGAGAAAGGCCATGGTCAGCCACAGGACCTTGGTGGCGTGCTCGTAGGTCTGGTAGTCGTGGCCGATCATCTTCGCCAGGGCATTGAGGGATCTCGATTCGGAAATGAACATCAAGGCGTTGCGGACCATGGTCTGGGTCCGCTGGAGCATGTCGGCCGTCATCGACCCAACGCCCAGCGAGGCCTCGAAGGCCGTCCTGACGACGTTCGTCGAGACGTTGCTGAAGATCGTCGCCTTGTGGTCATCCGAGGAATACTGGTTCGACAGGATCTCCCCGAGGTTGTTCTCCAGATACTGGTCGTACTGGAACTTCTGCTCGAGGTCGACGAAGACCTCCTTCAGGCCTCCATCAGTGAGCCTCGCCAGTTGTCCCGCACTGACCTTGTTGCCCTCCAGGGCCCAGAGGACATACTTCCCCTGATGGGAGCGGACGTAGATCCGGAAATCGGGCAGGGCGCCCGGGACGATCGAACCCGGCGGGATGGCCATGTATCTTCCGTTGCTCATCGGACAGATCTCCTAACGGTTGCGCCTTCCCTGGCGTCGTCCCAGCTATCTATGCATATCGGCTGATCCCGGCTCCGTTTTGGCCGAGATACTCTTCAACCAGCTCCAGCATGGCGCTGATCTTGAATGGCTTGGAGAGGCAGGGGTAACCGTATCGGAGCACGTCTTCCTGGAGGTCCTTCTTCAGGTTTCTCAGGCCGAAGAACCCGCTGATATAGATGACCTTGATCCGGGGATAATCCTGACGGATCTTCCGGGCCATCTCGATCCCGCTCATCCCGGGCATCACCACGTCCGTGAAGAGGAGGTCGGGCTTGAACTTCAGGAAGGCCTCATAGCCCCTGTCCCCGTCGACGGCCACCCGAACGTCGTAGCCCTCCATCCTGAAGACGTCGCGCAGGGTGTCCTGAAGGCCGAACTCATCCTCCACCACCAGGATCCGCTTCTTGGTCCGGACCTCCTCCGGCTGTTGCGTCTTCCCAAGCAGACTGATGATCTCGGCGTCGCTGGCGCGCTCGATCAACTCGCTGGTCCTGTTGAGCCGCTGTTGGATGTTCTTGGCCTTCTTTTCGTTGCCGGGATTCAGGTCGGGGTGGTAGACCTTGCTCAACAGGTGGTAGCTGTGCTTGATGTAGGAAAGGGCGCTGTTGCTTCCGAACTCTCCGTAGATCTCCCGGGCTTTGTCCAACAGGCCAAGAAAAGTCAACTCCCTCTCCAGGTTCAGCAAATGCTCCGTCATTCGGTCCGCTCCTCCGCTCACTTCTTTTTTTGCAGCGGCCCCCCCATACCGTGCATGAGACTTCACGTAGCGGAACGATTATGCTCTTTTTTGCCTCTTGTCAATTAAAACCTGCAGTTACCCCTTAAAAAACCTCCCGCCTGACCCTTTTCCCCCATTCGAGCCCGAAGACGGGATTCGGGCTAAAAAAAATGACCCACCATCCGGCTGGGAGCAATGGCTCAGTTTGCCCTGTGTCTATGGAGAGATTTCGGGGCGCGAGTCAAAGATTTTAATGAGAACCCCAGCTGGGAAGGGGGTTGACACCCCGACCGATTGTCCCTATATTGCCAATACCGGGAGGGATTCCATCATGAGCGGGCACTTTCCCTTGCCGGTTCC
>CAYOGU010000244.1:0-5842 GCA_964403345.1 uncultured Syntrophus sp.
AACAGCAGATGGAACTCGCCGCCCGCTACGGCATCGATTCATACCCGCCGCCGGCCGGGGGGTGCCTCCTGACGGACCCCATGTTCACCCGCCGCCTGCGCGACCTCTTCGACCGGCGGCCCGACCCGGAGATCCGGGAGATCGAACACCTGAAGGTGGGACGGCACTTCAGGCTGAACGAGTCCGACCGGGCCGTGGTCGGCCGGAACGCCATGGACAACGCCACAATCGAGCGTCTGGCCGTGTCCGGCGATGCCCTCTTCCGCATGGCCGAATATCCCGGGCCGACGGTCCTTGTACCGGAAGGCGGGAATGAGGCGGCGCGGCTCACGGCGGCCGGCCTTTGCGCGCGTTACAGCGACGCCCCCCGGGACCGGGAGGTCCTCGTCCACTGGATCCAGGATGGGAAGATCACGCCTTTGACCGTCCAGGCCCTGCGCCCGGAGGAGACGGAGAAGATGCTCGTCTGAAACCCCTAGGCCGGAAGGTGCTGGGGCCGCAAGAGGTCCGAAACCACCTTCACAGGGTTGAAGGTCCCGATGGGGACCTCGACGAAGAGGGTGTTCCAGAAGGCCATCGAGCCGTTCCAAAGGCCCGGCCGCTCTAGGGCCAGGAGGTCCTTTCCCTTCTCGGACTTCCTGGCGATGAGCGCCCAGTCGGGGTTCACGTACCGTTCCAGGGAGAAATTCCCTCCCCGGAAATCCCTCACCCCCAGGACCAGATCCACGGGGTTGAAGTGAGTGGCGGCCCGCCAGAGGGCACGCTGCCCGCCGTCCTCGATG
Organism: uncultured Syntrophus sp.; assembly: GCA_964403345.1. Classification (GTDB taxonomy): domain Bacteria; phylum Desulfobacterota; class Syntrophia; order Syntrophales; family UBA5619; genus JAKAFS01. The sequence continues at coordinate 783 of CAYOGU010000244.1, forward strand.
TCGACCTGGGCCTCCTCGACGATCTGCAGGGACTGGATCCCCGCCTGGGCCGGGTCCTCGACCCAGAAGGGGCCGCCTCCCGGTTCTCCCTCGTTCTTCACCATCCCGCAGACCCGGATCGGCCGGTTCAGGACCGAGAAGAGGTAGGCGCTACGGTCGGCGAGGGGCCATTCGTTCAATGCATGGGGAAGGACGACCTGGAGCCTCTCCCGGCAGAACCGGGCGATCTCCTCGGTCTCAGCCTCCCCGACGCCCCCCTCCAGAAGCCTGAGCCTTCGGAAAATCCCCCTCTGCAACCTGATCAGCCGGCCGGCCAGGATCTTTTTCCAGCGGACCGTCTCGGGTTTCAGCCGGTCGGGGACGCAATTGTCGATGTTCTTGAGGAAGACGACGTCGGCATCCAGGCCGTCGAGGTTCGCCAGAAGTGCGCCGTGGCCGCCGGGGCGGAAGACCAGTCCCCCTTTTTCGTCCCGGAAGGGGTTCATCCGGAGATCGACGGCCAGGGTGTTGGTCGCCGAAGCCTGAAGGGAGAGGCCGATCTCGAAGCGCGTCGCCAGGCGCCCCTCGTAGGTCCCCAGGATCTCGGCCAGCCGCTCTCGGACGCCCCTCTCATGCTCCCTGGATACGGTCAGGTGGAGCCTCGCCAGACCCTTGCTGTCCCGGGCATAGAGGGCCGCCTCGACGAGGTGCTCCTCGAGGGCGGTCCGCGCCCCTTCGGGATAGGCGTGGAACTTCAGGAGCGCCTTGGGAAGCGAGCCGTAGTTCAAACCCTCCTCGGTGAGGATCAGTTTCAGGATCTGCAGGTCGTCGCGCCGTTCGATCAGAGTCCTCAGACCCGCCCCCTTCGCCGCGGCCGCGTCCAGGTCGCCGCAGAAGGCGTAACGGGCCAGGTCGCCAAGGAAGGTCTCCCGCTCGGACTCGGATTCGAACCCTCCGGCCTGGAGCCCGCCGTACCACCCCTTGAACATCCGGCTCGCCGCTCCCGAGGCGGGGACGAACTTCAGGAATCTCTTGCCCGGGAGAGCCTCCTCGTAGACGGCGAGCATCTCCTCCTGTTCCTCCGGGGAGAGGACCGCGATCCCGTCCCCGGCGAGGCAGGGGCGGTTCAACCGGACCGGCATGGTCCCCTTCCTGAAGACGGCCAACTGACGTTCCGCCTCCTCGATGGTCATCCCCTCGGCGGCGATCTGCCTCCGATCCGCCTCCGACCAGCCGTTTCCCCCAGCGCTCACCGTGTCTTCCCCTTCCGCACCTTCCCGGTCTTCCCCGGGGGCTGGATCCTCTTCTTGTCCCTCAGGACCCGGGAGATGTCCTTCTGCCTTCGTGTGACCTGCCCCTTCGCCATCATCCATCCTCCGTCCGCCATTTTCCATGCCGAGATTAACCCTTCACCGCTCCCTTGTCCAGGTTGGAATTCGGGGAGGATCCCCGCCATGGCACGGCAGGCGGCTCCATGAATGCCCGCCGGCTCATCCCTTCTGAATCCCCGCCGCGCCTGTTCATAGGACCCTCAGGATTTCCGGATCACGCCTCTCGGAGGCCTTGGGGATCGCCGCGGGATAGCCGACGATGATCGGGGCCACGATCCTGCAGCCGTCTGGCACCCCGATGGCTTTTAGGGTTTCGGGGCTGCGGATATGGGCTCCCAGCCCGATCCAGCAGGTCCCCAATCCCCGGGAGACGGCCGAGAACATGAGATAAGCCGCCGTAAGGGCGCCGTCGACATCCAGGGAATAGAGGTCCTTCGGGCCGACGATGCAAATGAGGCAGGGGGCGTTATAGAAGACGTTGAACCCCTCGTCGCGGAGCGCCGCCTCGTACTGTTTCAGGGGCCGGTCCGGATGGCGCGCCAGATCCTGCAGAAGGGCCTTTTTGCTCTCGTCGGAGAGCCGCCTCATCAGCGCCCGATCCCGAATGACGATGAACCGGCATGGCTGGCCATTGCTCGCCGTGGGGGCCAGGCGGGACTCGCGGATCATCTCTTCCAGCACCGGCCAAGGGACCGGCCGGTCCTGAAAATCCCGGATGGAACGCCGGTTCTTCAATAGGGTCTCGAAATCCATCGCAGCAGTCCTCCATGAACATGTTCAGGCCGAGCCCGGCACCCGCCGGAGGCTCAAACCCGGGCATCGGGGGATTTTACGCCCAGCAGGGCATCCCGAATGGCCACCCCGATCTTCTCCAGCACGTAAGGTTTCCGGATATAGGCACCCGCCCCCAGCCTCAGGGCCTCCCGGACCCGATCGGTTTCGGAATAGCCGCTGACCAGGATCGCCTTCTGTCCCGGCCGGATCTCCAGGATCCTGCGGAGAGTTTCCAGACCGTCGATGCCGGGAGCCATGATCATGTCCAGGACCAGGATGTCCGCCTCATGCCCCTTGAGGTACTCCACCGCCGCCTCTCCGCCGGAAACGGCATGGACGTTGTAGCCGAGCCGCGCAAGCATGCTGGAGGCAACCTCCCGCTGTTCGGCGATGTCGTCCACCACCAGAACCGATTGTCCCCGTCCCATGTATTGTTCAATGGGCCTCTTTTGCTGCGGAAAAGCCGGTTCCTCGCGGGTCACCGGAAAATAGAGGGTGAAGGTGCTCCCCTTCCCCACCTCCGACTGAACGTCGATGTACCCTTCGTGATCCCTGACCGTCCCCCAGACGATCGCCAATCCCAGCCCGGTTCCGCTCCGACCCATCGCCTTTTTCGTATAGAAGGGCTCGAAGATCTTGCTCCTGTCCTCGTCGGAGAAGCCCACCCCCGTGTCGGACACGGTCAGAACGGCGTAGTCCCCCGTGCGGATCTCGTCGTAACCCCGGAGGGGGCGTTCAAGATACCGGTTCTCCGTCCGGATCGTCACCTCCCCCTTGCCGGAGATCGCCTCCATGGCGTTCGACACCAGGTTCATCAGGGTCTTTTCCAGGTGGATCGGGGAACCCTTGATATTCAGGAGGTCCCGGTCGCATTCCGTCCTGAGGGTCACCGCGGGATGGAACCCCTTCATCTTTTCGAATGCCGGGGTCCTCAAAAAGGCCGAAACGACGCCGTTGAGGTTGGCCACCTCCGATACCGCCACCCCCCGCCTGGCCAGGGTGAGGAGGTCCTCGATGATCGCGGCCCCCTTCTCCGTGGACTGCATGATACTTTCGGCGTGCCGCCTGGCCCGATGCCCCACGGGGATCTCTTCCAAGAGGAGCTCCGAATATCCGGAAAGGATCCCAAGGACGTTGTTGAGATCATGGGCCACCCCGCCGGCCAGTTGCCCGAGGGCCTCCATTTTTTCCGAACGGTGCAGACGCTCGATAAGGTTCAGCCGTTCTGCATCCAAGATCCTGCGTTCGGTAATGTCGCGGATCATGCCGAACAGGTACGTTTCGCCCCGATACCGCACCGGCACGCCGACGGACTCGACATACACCACCTGTCCGTCCAGGGTCAGCATGCGGTGTTCCCGCAGAGGGGCGATCCAGTTCTCCTCAATGTTCCTCCTGATCCGTTCAATCGACAGAGCCCGGTCTTCCGGATGGACCAAGTCCAAGAACGGTTTCCCAAGCAACGCCTCAAGCCGGTCCGCCCGAAAGAGTTTGAGGGCAGCCGGATTCGCGTAGGTAATCAACCCATTGGAATGGCGCAGGAGGATGGCTTCGGTAACGGCCTCGACGATCCTTCGGTATTGCTCTTCACTCTCCCGAAGCGCTTCCTCGGTCCGCTTCTGCTCGGTGACGTCGATGGTATAGCCGGCCAGCAGGGTCCTGTCCCCCATCGAGATGGGGAACTTGATGGTCGTGTAGCTCCGGCCGTTGAATTCCTCTTCCAACCTAAGGATCTCCCCCTTGGAAACGACGGCCCAGTCGTCGGCCGTGATTTTCGCGGCAAATTCGGGCGGGAAGAGCTCTTCCATGGTCTTTCCAACCATTTCGGAACCCGGAATGCCGATCATTTCCCGGTAATTCTCGCTGGACTGCAGGACGACGCTCCTGGAGGGGGTCACCTCCTTGATGAAGGCATAGATGGGGGAGTGCTGCATGAAGAGCTTGAACAACTCGCCGCTCTCCCGCAATGCCTTTTCCGTCTCCCTGAGTTCCTGGAACAGCCGCGAATTGGCCATGGCCCCGGCGATCTGCATCCCGATCTGCACGGCAAGGCGCAGGTCCGCTTCACGGTAAGCATCGTTCTCTTTGGAACGGAAATGGAGGACCCCGATCATCACGTCGTTTGAAAAGAGGGGGATCAGCATGTTCGACAGGAATCCGGCCTGGACCGACAGTCTCACGGTGATCTCGGGATAGAGGCGGGCCATCTCCTCCAGGCCCGACGCCCCGATGATCGTGGCCTTTCCCCTGCGGATCATGTAATCGCTCATGGTGCCGGCAATGGGGCTGACAAGGCCCACTGTCCGCCCCGGGATTGGCTGACCGTGGAAGTAGGCGATGCGGAATTGACCTTGCCCGAGATCGAGGAGGTTCACGCTGAGCGTGTCGAAGGGGATCAGTTTCCGGGCGATGGCGGCGAATCGGTCGTACACCCTCCCGATGTCCAGGGTGGATCCGATCACCCGTCCGATCTCGGCCAGGACGGACATCTCCTCATCCGTCCGCCTGTGCTCGGCTTCCAGGCGCTCCAGCGCCTCGATCCTCTTCCTGAGGACGAGGATCTCCTCGTTCTGCTCCGGATTCCGAACGGCTGGGCCGTTCATAGGATGCCCTCGTCGAGATCCACAGGGCCTTCTCACAATGGGAGAGGCGCTGCTTCAATAAACATCGCTCATATTAGACGCTACCGAATCCCGCCCGCCATGTCAATTCAAACCTGCATCCCCTGCCCCCTGGTGCCGGCCCGATCCCCCATGCCCGGGGCCGCGTCCGAGGGTTCCATTCGCCACTCCGTGGTCGGGGTTGCCATGGATCCGGAGGGCCTTTCGTCTTCCCTTCCGGCGCCGGTCACCCCTTTCCAGGTGGCGCCCAGTTTCCGGGCGCCAATGACGCTGGCCAGTTGATCGAAGAGGAGGGAAAGGACGGTCAGGCCGGAGAGGATGAGCAGTATGGAGGTGCTGGGGCCGGCGTCGCCGA
>CAYOGU010000245.1:0-5800 GCA_964403345.1 uncultured Syntrophus sp.
GAAGGGGCCGAATCGGCCTGTCTGAGGGCCGCCGAGATCGAACCGGCGGACGCCCCTGTCTTCTTCGGCCGTCTGGCCGAAGGATGCCTCCGTTTCGGCCATCCGGAGCGGGCCAGGGCGGCCCTGGAACGCAGCCTTGCGCTCGACGAGGGCCAGCCGGTTCGGTGGATGGCCCTCGCCGAAGTCATGGTCCGTCTGGGACGGCCCGCCGAAGCAGCCGAGGCCTGCGAGAAAGCGGTCTCCCTCAACCCTCCAACGGCGGGAAGTTGCTGGCACCACCTGGGCAACCTCCTGACGCAGGAGGGACTCCATCCCCAGGCCGCAGAGGCCTTCGCCAGGGCCGTTCTGAGCGAACCGGACAATCCCCGGCACCTGCTGCGCCTGGCCGCGTCCTACACGGCGCAGGGCCGGATCGAATCCGCCGCAGACGCCCTCCGCCAGGCAGAGGCCCTGATCGGCCATACATAACATCCTGGACAGACGGAGTCCTTTTCCTGAACAAGCGGGTCGATCGATACACGATCAAGAACGACATGGGCCGGATTTCCCCACGACGCTCATCCAGGCCGGACAATGGTTCTCCGGAAGGACAGTCTATAAATTCTCCGTGAAATAGCGCATGCACTTCCCCTGAGCGCCGGGCCGACCCGGCGCCCAAGGCATGCCGACGTGACCAGTCCGCAGGCGCTCGGCAAAGCCGCCCCGGAACGAGGAGCAGATCGGACAGGCTCTCCGACAGAGGAGGGGTGCCGAAAAATGCCACCCCTCCCGGCTGGGCAGGAATGATTCGTTAGTAGGAGAGGGTCACCGCCTCCCCGCTCTGTACCGAGCGGGCAATGGCCTCCAGAACGGCGATGTTGCCGATCTTCTCCTCGCGCGTGAAGGGATACTCGTCCTTGCCCGCAACAGCCGCGGCAAAGGCCTCGAGGCTGGCGGCCACCGATTTGATCGAGGGGATTTAGCGCATCACGGGGTCCCGGCCCTTCCGGCGGACGGTGAACGGACCGTGTCGCGGGCCTCGACCCAGGCTTCCGTGCCGAAGAGGTGGAACCGCATGAAGAAGGGGGTCACCAGGATCGAGTTGAGCAGTCCCTTCGCCCCGCTCCTGAACTTGAAACTGACGGAGATGACGTCGCCGGCCTTCCAGCCGGTCACCAGCCGCGCCGGCTGGGCATAGGGCTTCTCTACGTGCCCCAGGAGCTGGAGGTAGGAATCGGTCAGGATCCCCATCCCGGTCATGGCCAAAGGCTTCTCGCAGAAGACGTGCTTGCCGGCGGCGGCACGGAGGATCTGTCCCTCGTGCAGCTCCTGGGGAGAGGTCAGGATAACGGCCTCGACTCCGGGGTCGTCGAGGGCCTCCTGGTAGTCCATGGCCAGGGGAAATCCCATCTCTGCTGCAAAGGTGCGCAGGGGTTCCGGGCGGATCTCGACGCCGCGCACGATGCAAAGCCCGCCGCTCTTCCCCTGGATCATCCGGACGAGGAACTGGCCCCACCAACCGAGCCCGACAATGGCCGCCTTGATGACGATGCCCCCTCATGAACGCGTTGATCCGGACGGGGCCGGAAAGATCCGGATAACCCCGTCCCAATGCCGGCGTAACAAAAAGGCTTCTCCCCTGTCAAGGAAGTTCCTGCATTTTCCCTCCAGGCGAAGGAAGGGGAATTCGCTTGACACCCGGGAGGGACCTTCCTATATACTCCTCCCCCCGGAGCAGACCCGACCGAAAGGCCCCTCCAAGGGAAAAGATCCATCGCCCGGAGGCGGCGTGCAGATCATCGGGACCGCGTCCTGGAGTTCTTCACCTGACCGCCCCTGTCGGCAGATTTCGTGAAGGTCTATGAGAGGAAAAGATCATGACCTCCCTGTACACGGCAGAAATCAAGGTAACGCGGCACACCGTCACCATCGGGGCTGTCCAGCGATTCTTCGAGGCCCTCTGCGGCGGTCTTCAGGTCCCCGAAAAGACCCGCCTCGAGATCGAGCTGGCCCTTGAGGAAGGGCTGACGAACCTCTTCCAGTACGCCATGTCCGAGGATTCCGGCGAGCCCGTCGCCATCACCCTGGAGTTCCGCAACGACGCTATCCGGATCGTCGCCCGGGCCGTGGGCCGCCCCTTCGATTTCCAGAGGCTCCCCGAGTACCGGCCGCTCCGCTCTTTCGACGATCAGATCGGCGGCCTCGGCAATTTTCTGCTCCACCGTGTGATGGACTCGGTCCAGTGGCGTTACGTGGAAAAGGAAGGGCAGGAGTTGGTCATGGTCAAGAACCTCCCCGTACCGATCGAAGCCGCCCTTGCCGCGGGAGCCATCGCCCCGCGCGCCGAGGCGTACCGCGCCCAAGGACGGATCGCCTTCCGCCTCGTGGAAAGCGAGGCCGACGCCCTGGCCCTGGCCGCCTGCGCCTACGACATCTACCGGTACGCCTACAAGGACGTCATCTATTATCCCCGGGAGCTCCTCTCCAGGATCCGGTCCGGCCAGATGCGCGACTGGATCGCCGTGGACGAGGGAGGGACGGTCCTGGGCCACTATGCCATGATCAAGAAATCTCCCGACGATCCCCTCGGAGAGATGGGGGCCGCCTTCGTCCGTCCGGAGCTCCGAAAGGACGGGATCTTCCGAAGCCTCGCCGACGTGGCCCATGAAGACGCCCTGAACCGGGGGCTCCGCGGTCTCTATTCCCTGTCGGTCACGAACCACACCTCGACCCAGAAGGCGAGCGAAAAGATGGGGCGGATCAGCGTGGGCATCCGCCTAGCCTCGTCGCCTGCGATCTTCGTGGAGGGGGCCAAGCCGGGCGACCGGGTGACGACGGTCCTGAACTACCGGCAGCTCGCCGACCGTCCGTCACGGAGCCTCTTCATCCCCGGGCGGTACCGGGCCATGGTCCTGGAGTCCTACAGATGTCTGGGAATTCCCGCGGCTGAAGCGGCCCCGGGAGGCGCCGGAGCGGCGCAGGACGTCGTCGACTGCCAGCGGGACCCCGGCTGGAACCGCGCCCTCATCACAGCCTGCGGCGGGGAAGGGGCTGCCTACAAGCTCCGCGCCCTGACGGAACTCCTCATCGAGAACGGGATCGTCTGCATCTTCCTGTCGATCGACCTGGAGGACCCCGGCTGCCCGGGGCTCGCCGAAGCAGCCGCCCGGCTCGGCTACTTCTACTCCGGGATCTTCCCCGAGAGCCTCCGCGGCGGACACGACGCCCTGCAACTCCAGTACCTCAACGGAATCACGGTCAGGCCCGAGGAGATCCTTCTCCACCAGGAGCCCTCCAAGGAGATCATGGCCTTCATCCGCGCCGAGGCCCCGCAGGTCTTCGCCGCATAGCCCCCGGAAGATCGGAACAAACCCGCCCCGGATCGTCACCGCAGAGGCGCCCCCTCTAATCCAAAGGAAACCTCGGGTGGACGCCTTCCGCAGTACTGACAGGTGAATGCGTCACGGGCCAGTACCTGCCAGCGAACCTTAGCGGTCAAACCCAACCGAGTTTTTCTGATATTCTTGGACTTCCCCGGACGAGCGTCTAACTGTATAGAATATTCACGGCACTCGGTGTAGTGGCGCGGTTCGACCATGCTCCAGTACCAACGGAAGTCGGACATGTCTACGCCTTCTTCACCAAGTCTCTTGTGAGCCGAGTCGTGGTCGATCTCATCAGCGTAATGATGCAAACCTGAAGCGAAGCATCCGAATACCTCAGAGGCAACTTCCGGACAGGCTCCAGAAATGGATCTAAATTGATCTCCAACGCGAGTAATATAGACATCTTCTTCGGCAACCGTCGGCACAAACGGCTTCCATTTCTTTTCGAGACGCTCATGAACATCACGGGTAATGTCAGTGCTGATACCCTCTTTGCCGGGTAGCGATAGCGTCGCAAAATATCTCGGACACAACTCAGCCGAGGCAATAGGGCATCGTGGCGTTAGACCCAGTTCCTTGCTTCGCTTGATGTACCACGCAAAATCCGGATTCTGAATCATCTTCTAGCCTATTTCTGGGACGAACAGTGGGTCTGAGCGTTGGCGCGAGCCTGCTGAACGCCGGAGGCGTTCATTGCAGGCGATGTGACATGCCTTCCTGTGAGTTGACAGGGGCCCCTATTTTCGGTTTCTTTATCCCCTTTTACCGGCCCCCAACAAATCGCTGGAGAGAGTGCAAGTTAGGCTCCGCAGATGGGGCGGGGACGGGATTTAACTCTATTGTCACTGTCCCATCGTATAATAGAAGAAGCCGAATATCTTCGGACAGAGGATCTCCAGTGATCCGAAGTCAGGGCAAGGCGGCATACCCACAAAAGTGAGAACAGGGCAGGCCCGTGCGATCAGGCCTTTCCCATCTTTTGCAGCGACTCCCGGAAGACGTGGTAGAAGGCCCGGTGGTCGGCCACGCCTTGCTTGACGATTGCCCCGATCCGGTCGATGTCCCTGGGATGGACGACGAGATTGACGCTCCGGTTGAAGGCGGCCATGTTGTCCATGGTCCGGTGGTTCTGGCCCAGGAGGGCCACGAAGATCCGCCGCCGGGTGGCCATGGCCATGTTCTCCAGATACGGGAGGACCCTTTCGGCCTCGGGGTCGGACGCGTCGAAGGCCTCGCCCAGGACGATCACGTCGAAGACGTGAAAGCGCATCGCCTTGAGGGCGTCCCTGGCTGTGGCCGGAGTCAGGGTCTGGTAGCCCGACGCCTTGAGGCCCTCGACGATCTTCTCCCGAACCGCCGGATCGGCCTCGCAGACCATGGCCGTCTCCCCTCCCGCCACGAAGTCGAAGGGCCGGTCGGAGGCGTCGTAGCCCTCGTTCGCCGATCCGCTCAAACGGGTATCTGGTTTGTCCATGGCCTTGCCCCCTAGAGTTTCTTCGGTTTGCCGTAGTCCCGGTCCACCTCGAGCTTGCCCAGGTCCGTCGTGGCCTGTCCCTTGGCGCTCTTGACGGAATCGATGCCGCGGCCCACGATCCCCTTGTTCGAGGCGTAAGCCTTGCCGGTCTCCTCGCTGATCAGCCCCTTCCGGAAGAGTTCGATGATGGAGTCGTCGAAGGTCGTCCATCCGAAGGCTTTCCCCGCCTCGATGATCTCGTAGAAGGTCTTCCCCTCCGATTCACCGTGGAGGATGGTGTCCCTCACCCGGAGGTTCGACCCCATGATCTCGAAAGCCGCCACGCGGCCGCCGCCCTCCCTGGGCAGGAGGCGCTGGCAGACGATCCAGCGGACCGTGTCGGCCAGGCGGTTCCGGATCTGGGTTTCCTCCTCGGTGGAGAACATGCCGAGGATGCGGTTGATCGTCTGGCCGGCGTTCACCGTATGCAGGGTGGAGAGGACCAGATGGCCCGTCTCGGCGGCGGAAAGGCCGATCTCCACCGTCTCGCGGTCCCGCATCTCGCCCACGAGAATCACCTTCGGGGCCTGGCGGAGCGCCGCCCTGAGGCCGCTGGCGAAGGTGTCGAAGTCGTTCCCCATCTCCCGCTGATTGAAGGTGGCCTTCTTGTGGGGGTGGGAGAACTCGACCGGGTCCTCGAGGGTGACCACGTGGACCGACTGGTGTTCGTTGATCTCGTTGAGGAGCGCCGCGAGAGACGTGGATTTCCCGCTCCCCGTCGCGCCGGTGACGAAGATGATCCCGTTCTTCTCCCCGGCCATCTTCCGGAGCACTTCGGGGAGGTTCATGTCCTCGAAGGTCGGAATCCGCGTCTCGAGTCTTCTCAGGACGACCGAGTACCGGCCCCGCTGCGAGAAAACGTTCACCCGGAAGCGTGCCTTGCCCGGCAGTTCATAGGATAGATCGCAGGAACCCTGAGAGA
>CAYOGU010000246.1:0-5796 GCA_964403345.1 uncultured Syntrophus sp.
CCACATCTCGACCGGCGGCGGCGGGCCGGCCCTGACCTCGCTTCTGGGCGGCCATGTGGATGCTCTGGCCGGCGGGCCGAATGTCTCGATCGCCCAGATCAAGGCGGGCAACGTGAAGGTCCTGGCGGGGTGGGGGGACAAGCGCCTGGCCGCCCTGCCCGATGTCCCGACGTTCCTGGAGTTGGGCTACAAGGACGTGGAGTTCTACATCTGGTCCGGGTTCTTCGCCCCGGCGGCCACGCCGGAGCCGATCATCAAGACGCTGCGCGAGGCCACAGCCAAGGCCGTCCAGACCGCGGAGTTCAAGTCGGCCATGCAGAAGATGGAGACGCCGATCTCCTACCTGGACGCTCCTGAGTTCAAGAAATTCTGGGATAACGACGCCAACCGGCTGATCAAGGCCGTCCGCAACATCGGCAAGGTCCAGTGAGGGATCGCCCGGCAACGGGGATGCCCCGCGGCGCAGCTTGCCGCGGGGCATTTTGCTGAAGAGAGAAACCCACCCCGGTCCCGCTCCCGGCCTTGGAGGCGGGGCTTCCCGCCGGCCGAACCATGGGGGCGGATGGGGTTGAGCGTTCATAAGGAGAGGTTATGCAACGGATCGGATTTGTCGGACTGGGCCTGATGGGCCGGCCGATGGTGCGGTGCCTGCTGAAGGCGGGGTTCCCCGTGCAGATCTGGAACCGCTCGAAGGAAAAGGCCCGGGATCTCCTGGATACCGGGGCAACCTGGGGGGATACGCCCGCGACCCTGGCCCGCGGGGCCGATGTGGTCATCACCATGGTCACTGATTCGGCCGCCTCCGAGGCGGTGATCTGCGGACCAGAGGGCTTCCTAGCCGGTGCCCATCCGGGTCTGGTCTTGATCGACATGGGCAGCATCGCCCCGGAGGCGTCCCGGGCGATCGCCGCCAGGGCTGCGGCCAAAGGGGTGCCCATGCTGGATGCCCCGGTAACGGGAAACCCGAAGGTGGCCGCGGACGGAAAACTCGGGATCATGGTCGGCGGGCCGAAGGCGACCTTCGACGCCTGCCTGCCGGTCTTCCAGGCGATGGGGGTCAAGATCATCCACGTCGGCGAGGCCAACGGCCTCGGGACGACGCTTAAGCTCATCAACAACCTGATCATGGGGGTGGCGATCGAGGCCGTGGCCGAGGCCCTGGTCCTGGCCGTCAAGGCCGGGATCGATCCGGTCAAGGTGGTCGAGATCACCTCCGTGGGCGGCGCCCGCACCGGGGCGATGGAAACCCGGGGGCCGCGGATGATCCAGCACGATTTCTCGCCCCACTTTTCGGCCAACAACATGTACAAGGACCTCTCGGCGGCCCTGAAACTGGCCGGGGAGGTGGGGGCCTTCCTCCCGGCCGCGGGGATCTCCCTGGAGATGCTCCGGGCGGTGAAGAACCAGGGCAAGGGGGATCTCGATTCGGCTTCGGTCATGACCGTCGTCGAGCAGATGGCCAATGTGGGGGCTGGCAAGGGATAGGCGGCCCGGCGGACCCGTGCTGAGGCCGTCCCCCCTTTTTCGGCGGGGACGGCCTTTTTCATGAAGGGGATGGCGAGCGGCGGTCTTCGCCTCCCCGCCTCCGGGTTCTTTCCGCCGCCTGTCAGTTTTTCCGGAGGTGGTCCAGGGCCTTCTCGAAGAAATTGGGCTGCCCGAAGCTCCCGGACTTGAGGACCAGCAATCGCGGCGGGTCGGTGAGCGAGAGGCAGGAGGGGAGCCCTGGCTGGATCTCCCGCCAGACGCGCATGCCATTCACCCCCAGCCGGGCGCAGACCGCCGCCGAGGTTTCTCCGCCGGCCACGACCAGGCGGTTCTGTCCGGTCCGCTCCAGGACCCGCGCCGTGACCTCGGCCATGGCCTCCGAGACGCGCCGCGAAACCTCTGTTTTCGACAGGCCCCGGACTGCCCCTGCCCGGCGGCTGGCGGCGGCCGCCTCGGCCTCGTTGGGCGTGTGGATGAGGGCGTCGTCGCCGCGGCCCAGCCGCGCCGCGACGGTCCCGGCCAGAGAGGCCATTTCCCCTTCCCCTTGATCGGCGTCGAACAGCCGCCCCGTATCCAGCCGGAAAACAGGAACGCCCCTTTGCCGCAGGTGGTCGATCTGGGCGGCGGTCTGGGGCATCAGACTTCCCGCCGCGACCAGGATCCCCGTGCCGGCGGGACGCGTTAGCGCGAGGGCCTCCTCCCGGACAGGGGGGACGCCCCAGACGGCGGGCAGCTCTTCGCCGAGGGCCGAGCTTCCGCAGAGGACCGGCTCGTCGGCGACGGCCTGGGCGATCGTCGCCAGGGCCGCCTGGTCGGCCACATCGAGGATCAGATAGCCGCACTGGTGGCGCATGGCCCCGATCCGCCGGCGCAACGCCTCCGCCCCCTGGCTGATCGTGGGATGGGTGATGAGATCCACCTTGCGCCGGGTCTGCCCCTGGAGGATCTCCACGAGACTCGAGCGGGTCATGGGGTGGATCGGATCGTGGCGGAACTCCGATTCCTCCAGCTTCTTGCCGTGGACGTAGTGGATGCCCTCCACGGTCGTCCGTCCGTTCTTGGGGAACCCCAGGACGACCACGGCGAATTTGAGCCCCAGGGCGTCCAGCATGGCGTCGAATTCCTTTCCGATGTTGCCCCGGAAAACCGAGCAGGTCTTGTTGAAGAACTGACGGCAGCCGGCCTGCTTCAGGGCGAGCGTAGCGGCATGGACCTTGCGGTAGGCGTCCTCGGGCCTGTCGAGGCGGGAATTGGTGTCCAGGATGACGATGTCGGCCGGGGAGTCGGGGAGTCCGGGGTTTTCCCCCGGTCCCGGTGCGTAGGCGTAGATGTGGGTCAGGCAGCCCGACTTGGCCAGCATGATCCCGATGTCGTTCGATCCGGTCACGTCGTCCGCCACGACGCCCATGCGCATTCCCTTATGCCTTCCATCTCCCATCGCCTTACCCATCCCTTCCGAAGTGTTGCGCCAAGGTAATGGATCGATGCTTGCCCTGTCAAGGAAAAGAAAGGATGTAACCCATTTTACCTACGTGCTTTTCCCATGAAGAGAGATTTCTCTTGACATCTCGTTCCGACGTGCTAGTGTTTCGTCGACGGTATACGGAAGACGGTATTCCGAATCACGCCAATAGGGGTGAACCGTGGAAGAAAATGTTCTTAAAAAGATGGCCGAACAGCCTCCGCTAACCGCCGATCTGCTGGTCCGCAAGATCTACGCCCGCCTTGAAGAAAATATCATGGGCATGAACCTCCCGCCGGGGAGCAAGCTGATCGAAGACGATATCGCCCAGGTTTTGGGGGTCAGTCGTTCCCCGGTTCGCGAGGCCCTGCTGCAGCTGGAGAATGCCGGTCTGGTCGTGCGGCAGGCCGGCAAGGGGCGGGTCGTGGCGAGCTTCACCGAACAGGAGATCATGGACCACTACGAGGTTTGGGCGATGGTCGAAAGCTTCGCCGGCGGCTTGGCCTGTCTGACGGCCACGGCGGAGGATTTCCTGAGGATTGAGGCGATCTTGGATCGGATGCGGGAGGACGCCGGCGGGGAGACCCTGGATGCCTACCGGGAACTGAATTACAGCTTCCACCGCAGCATGGTCCTGCCTTGCCCCAATCGGACGATCTTCCAGATGTTCGAGAACGTCCTCAAACCGATCCAGTGGTGCTGGAACCTCAGCATCCTCTGGCAGAACGACCGCTCCCTCTCCTACAGCGAACACAAGGAGCTCTGGGACCTTTACCGGAAACGGGATCGGGTGCAGTATGAGAGGCTGGTGAGGCGGCACATTGGGGAGGCCGCCGAGCGCTTCCGCAGGGAATACGCCAAGCGAAATGGTCCGAAAGGGACGGCGCCCTGACTTGACGGCATGTCGGCCGTTCATTCCCCTCCCCTGGCAGAAGGGGAACCTTGAGAAGATAACCGTGAGGAGGAAAGAAAGATGTTTCAGAATATCCTGTTCCAAACACCGACCATCATCTTTGGCATCGATTCGCTCAAGCAGATCGGCGAGCAGGCCAAGAAGCTGGGAGCCGGCAAGGCCCTTTTGATCTCGGGGCCCCAGGTCCAGAAGGCGGGCCTCCTGGACAAGACGAAGGCCTACCTGGAGGCCGAGAAGATCAAGGTGGAGGTCAACATCCAGGACCGCGACACGCCAGAGCCGGCCGTCGAGGTGGTGGAGGCGACGGCCAAGATCGCCAAGAAGGGCAAGTTCGACGTGATCATCGGCCTGGGCGGCGGCAGCATCCTGGATGTTTCCAAGATGGCCGCGGCCCTGGTCACCAACCCCGGAACGACCCGGGACTACTTCGGCAGGGAGAGGGTCCCCAAGCGGGGCACGCCGACGATCATCGTCCCGACCACGGCCGGCACAGGGGCCGAGGTGACCAAGCACGCCATCTTCCTGGATCGGGAGATCAACGTCAAGAAGGTGGTCGCATCGAGCAACCTCCTGCCGAACGTGGCCATCGTCGATCCGGTCCTGACCCTGACCTGTCCCCCCTCGGTGACGGCCAGCTCCGGCATCGACGCCTATATCCATTCCGCCGAGGCCTTCCTCTCCAAGAACGCCAACACGATTACCGACACCCTGGCCCTGGAGTCCATCGCCATCATCACCAAATGGCTGGGGCCGGCATTTGCGGACGGGCAGAACATGGAGGCCCGCTACCACATGTCCCTGGGGAGCCTGATGGCCGGCGTCGTCCTCAACAACTCCGGCACCAGCCTCGTCCATGCCATGGCCTATCCGGTGGGCGGCGAGCACCACACCCCCCACGGGGTCACCCTGAGCGCCCTCCTGGTGGCCTGCTTCGACTATGTGTCGGTGGCCAAGGCGGAGAAGATGGCCGCCCTGGCGCGGGCGATGGGCGAGAACATCGACGGCCTGGCCCCGCGGGAGGTCGTGGAGCAGACCCTCGATGCGATCCATTACCTGATCAAGAGCGTCAACCTGCCCGCTTCGCTGACGGACCTCGGGATCGACCGGGGGAAGACCGACATCCACCAGTGGGCCGTCGAGGCGCACAAGGAACAGCGACTTCTCACCCGGTCCCCTCGGATCCTCTCGGTGGAGGATATCGAGGTCATCTACGAAAACGCTTTCGATTGAAGAAGGGAGAATGCATCATGGCCAAGAAGAAACTCACGCGGATCGATCTTCAGCAGATGAAAGACAAGAAGGAACTGGTCGTCTGGATCACCTCCTACGACTACTGGACGGCCAAGTTCGCCGAGGAGGCCGGGATGGACATGATCCTGGTCGGGGATTCCCTCGGGATGTGCATCTACGGCTACGACGGGACGGTGCCGGTGACAATGGACCAGTGCATCTACCACAGCGAGGCAGTCCGCCGCGCGGCTCCGAACACCTTCGTCATCGGCGACATGCCCTTCCTCTCCTACCAGGTGAGCGTGGAGGATGCGGTGCGCAACGCCGGCCGCTTCTACAAGGAAGCCCGTGTGGACTGTATCAAGCTCGAGGGCGGCCGCAGGGTCTGCCCCCAGATCCGGGCGATCGTGGACGCAGGGATGCTGGTCATGGGCCATATCGGTCTCACCCCCCAGAGCTCCGGCCAGCTCGGCGGTTTCAAGGCGCAGGGGCGCACGGCGGACACGGCCATGGAGCTGATTGAGGACGCCCGGGCGATCCAGGCGGCGGGGGCTTTTTCGATCCTCGTCGAGGCCGTGCCTCCCGAGGTCTGCCAGATCATGCGCGACGACCTGAAGATCCCGGTCTACAGCATCGGGGCGGGGATCGAGGCGGACGGCCAGTTGATGATCTGCAGCGACGTCCTGGGGGTCTTCCAGGCCTTCAC